>JAEYUO010000148.1 GCA_023432465.1 Planctomycetota bacterium
GATCAGGTCCTCGACGTTGAACGTGTGGTAGACTGCCGACTGACGCTCCGGTGTGCCCTTCATCCCCAACTGTTCGCATCCACCCTCGTCCCGGTTGCGCCCTCATGGGCACTTCTTCAACAGCCTGAAGGACGGCGCAGGCATTGGCAAGCTCGGCATTGTCGGTGAACTCACCGGACCGACGACAATCAACTCATCGCTGCTGCTCATCCGAAGCGGCAAGTTGATTCTCCCCAAGTTTCTCTATCACTGTCTTTGCAGTCCGTACTTCCAAGACATCGTTCAGTCTCGGCTACAGGGCGCAACAACGCCACATCTGTACCAGCGAGACATTTCGGAGTTTCCGGTCGTCCTCCCACCCCTCTCCGAACAGCAGCGGATCGTCACGATTCTCGATGAGGCCATCGCCGCGATCGCGACCGCCAAGGCCAATACCGAGAAGAACCTCGCCAACGCCCGCGCGGTGTTTGAGAGCCACCTGCAAGCGGTCTTCACTCAGCGAGGGGAGGGGTGGGTGGAAAGGAAATTGGTGGAGGTGTCCAAGGTCTTTGGTCGGGGCAAATCACGCCACCGCCCGCGGAACGAACCGACGCTTTACGGCGGGAAATACCCCTTCGTGCAGACGGGTGACGTTCGGAATGCACTTCACACCATCGACACGTACACGCAGACCTACAGCGAGGTTGGATTGGCGCAAAGCAAGCTTTGGCCAATGGGAACGGTCTGTATTACTATCGCCGCAAACATCGCAGAAACCGCAATCCTGGGTTTCGATGGATGTTTCCCTGACAGCATGATCGGTGTAGTCGTGGATGAGCGGATTACCAGCAACACGTTCCTGCTGTACCTTCTCCGCAGCTTTAAGGCGCGCTTGCAGGCACAGGGAAAGGGAAGTGCTCAAGACAATATCAACATGGGCACATTTGAAGAGCAGTCGTTCCCGTTCCCGCCGCTACGCGCCCAACAGAGCATCGTCAAGACTCTTGACGTATTGCGCACTGAAACCCAACGTCTCGAATCCCTCTACCAGCAGAGACTCGCCGCGCTCGATGCTCTGAAGAAGTCTCTCCTGCACCACGCCTTCACCGGCCAGCTCACCGCCCGCGCGGCCGACCGTCAACTCGCGACGGCGTGAGCGCACTTGCTTCTCACCTACGCTTCACATTCGCCTCATCGCCCGATAACGCCCAGCACGTCGGATTCTGCTTGACACTTGTCAACTTCCGGGTATGCTCATGCCGACATCAAGACCACGGCACCCCAAGCCGGAAATCGAGAAGGCGGTTCAATACGCCGAGCAACTCGGCTGGCGAGTCCAGATGTCAAACGGTCATGCATGGGGTCGGTTGTTCTGCCCGTTCTCCACGCGCGAGGGGTGCATCGTGAGCGTCTGGTCCACGCCGCGGAGTCCGGACAATCACGCCCGCCAACTCAGGAAGGTTGTTGACAGTTGTCCGCACCGCGAGGCCAAGCCCGGCGTATCGAGAAGCAAGCCCTGAGCCCGCACATGAGCAAGCAAGCAACCAATCCCGCCAGTTCCCCCTGCGACCGCGAGTTCGACTTCGCGCTCATCGTCGGCGGCGTCGAAGAACTCACCGACAAGGTCGAGAACGCGCTCTTCAAGGCCGGGTGCGATGATGCCACCGTGAGTATGCAGTACGGCCTGCTGTACCTGGAGTTCAGCCGCTCGGCCGCATCGCTCAAGGATGCGATCGTCAGCGCGATCCGGGATGTCCACAAGTCCGGGATCGGCGCGCGGGTGCTGCGTGTCGATGAGTGCAACCTCGTCACCGCTTCCGACATCGCCCGGCGCATCGGTCGGTCGCGTCAACTCGTGCACCAGTACATGACCGCGCAGCGCGGCCCCGGGGGCTTCCCGCCCCCCGAGTGTCACCTCGCCGACCACGCACCGCTTTGGCGCTGGTGCGCGGTCAGCTACTGGCTCGTGCAGAACAACCTCATCCGTCCGGAAGAAAGCCGCAACGCCGAAGTCATCGAGGCCATCAACTCGGCGCTTGAGTCGGCCCGGCAACCCTCGCACTACACCAAGCTCGTGAAGGAAGTCACACGCGATCTTGAACTCTCGCGCTAAAAGGACGGGGTGGGGCCGTCCATATGAACGAAGCCGAGACCAGAGCCGAGCACATCGACCCCGCCCTCAAGGCCGCGGGATGGGGTGTCGTCGATGGCTCCCGCATCGCCCGCGAGCACCCGATCACGCCCGGTCGAATCGAGGGGCTGGGCCGCCGCGGCAAGGGATTGACGGCGGACTATGTGCTGATCTATCGCAACCGCAAGCTGGCGGTCATCGAGGCCAAGGCGTGGGATGAGCCGCTGACGGCGGGCGTCGGGCAGGCGAAGAACTACGCGGGGAAGCTGGCGGTGCGGTTCGCGTATGCGAGCAACGGGCAGGGGGTGTACGGCATCGACATGCAGACGGGGGCGGAGGGCGAGACGGCCGGTATCGTGTTCCCCACGCCGGATGAACTGTGGGCGCGGACGTTCGCGGCGGAGAACGCGTGGCGCGACCGCTTCGCGGCGGTGCCGTTCCCCGACAAGAGCGGCACGTGGGCGATCCGGTTCTATCAGGAGATCGCGGTCAACCGCGTGCTGGAGCGGATTGCGGAGGGTGGGGACCGCGCGTTGCTCACGCTCGCGACCGGCACGGGCAAGACGTCGATTGCGTTCCAGATCGCGTGGAAGCTGTTCAGTGCGCGGTGG
This sequence comes from Planctomycetota bacterium, assembly GCA_023432465.1. GTDB lineage: Bacteria > Planctomycetota > Phycisphaerae > Phycisphaerales > UBA1924 > JAHBXL01. Next base: position 2,722 of record JAEYUO010000148.1, read on the forward strand.
AATCTGCAGGACTGGAAGGCGGGAAATGAGCCGAGCCGGCGGCCGCGGATTCTGTTTCTGGCGGACCGCAACACGCTGGCCGATCAGGCGTACAACGACTTCACCTCGTTCGCGGCGTTCAAGGATGATGCCCTCGTGCGGATTGCGCCCGATGCGATCCGGAAGAAGGGGCGCGTGCCGACGAACGGCAACATCTTCTTCACGATCTTCCAGACCTTCATGTGCGGGCCGGAGAAGATGGGTCCGGGCGGTCAGATGCACCCGAGTCCGTACTTTGGCGACTACCCGCCGGACTTCTTTGACTTCATCATCATCGACGAGTGCCACCGCGGCGGGGCGAACGATGAGAGCACGTGGCGCGACATCCTGGAGTACTTCAGGCCCGCGGTGCAGCTCGGCCTGACGGCCACGCCCAAGCGCAAGCAGAACGTCGATACCTACGACTACTTCGGCGAGCCGGTGTACATCTACTCGCTGAAGGAGGGCATCAACGACGGGTTCCTCACGCCGTTCAAGGTGAAGCAGATCTCCACGACGCTGGATGAGTATGTCTACACCTCCGATGACAAGCTGATCGAGGGGGAGGTCGAGACCGGGCGGCGCTATGTCGAGAAGGACTTCAACAAGGTCATCGAGATCCGCGAGCGCGAGGCACACCGCGTCAAGCTGTTCATGGACTCGATCGACCAGCGCGAGAAGACGCTGGTCTTCTGCGCCACGCAGGAGCACGCGCTGGCGGTGCGTGACCTGATCAACCAGATGAAGACCAGCACGGACCCGAACTACTGCCACCGGGTGACGGCGGAGGATGGCGCGCTCGGCGACCAATGGCTGCGGGCGTTTCAGGATAACGAGAAGACGATCCCGACGATCCTGACGACGAGCCAGAAGCTCTCGACGGGCGTCGATGCCCGGAACATCCGCAACATCGTGCTGATGCGGCCGATCGGCTCGATCATTGAGTTCAAGCAGATCATCGGGCGCGGCACGCGGCTGTATGACGGCAAGGACTACTTCACGATCTATGACTTCGTGAAGGCGCACCACCACTTCAGCGACCCCGAATGGGACGGCGAGCCGCTGGAGCCGGAGGGCGGGCGGGGCGACAAGGCCGGGGAGCCGGAGAAGGACGAGAAGCCCGATGAGCCGAAGGAACCCGCGGAACGCACGCCGCGGCCGAAGCGCATCAAGGTGAAGCTGGCGGATGGGAAGTCGCGGACGATCCAGCACATGATGTGTACGACGTTCTGGCATCCGGACGGGACGCCGATGTCCGCGCAGCAGTTCATGGAAATGCTCTTTGGCAAGCTGCCGGAGTTCTTCAAGGATGAGGCGGAGCTGCGGTCGCTGTGGAGTGCGCCGGACACGCGGGCGAAGCTGCTGGCGGGGCTGGCGGACAAAGGGTTCGGCCGCGAGCAGCTTGCGGAGATGCAGAAGATCATCGAGGCGGAGAAGAGCGACCTGTTTGATGTGCTCGCGTATGTGGCCTTCGCGCTCTCGCCGATCGATCGTGGCGAGCGAGCGGAGATGGCCCGCGCGGCGATCAGTACGAGCTTCAACGACAAACAGCAGGCGTTCCTCGATTTCGTGCTTCACCAGTATGTGCGGGTCGGTGTCGAGGAACTGGATCAGGACAAGCTTTCTCCGCTGCTGCGGCTCAAGTACAACAACGCCATCGCGGATGCCATCGCGGACCTCGGAAGGCCGGAGGAGATCAGCCAGGTCTTTACGGGGTTCCAGCGTTATCTCTATCAACGGGTGGCGTAACCAACAAGGCGATGCGAATGCCGGGGAAACTTCGTTTCCCCCGGCACCCCCTTCCTTGGAGGCAGGAGGTCCGGTCCGCGGGCTGCGTTTGCTCGGCTGCGCCGAGCTTCGCTGGCCCGTGGCTACAGCCCTGCGCCCCGTTGGGGCGGGAGCAAGCATGGGGTGCGGTGTCTGCATTGGGTCTTGTTTGGGGATGGAGCCGAATCTCAACCCGGGGCTTCGCAGAGACTCAGCCCCGGCGTCCAGAGGGATTCAACGCCCTTGCTTATCGCGCGCGCTGCTCGTCAACGTTTCAGCCGGTGAGGCGGAGGGGTGTACGGACGCGGGGGAGTTCGCCGCGACGGCGGAGTTGCTTGAGATAGGAGTAGACGGTGGTGACTTTGACGTTCATGATGCGAGCGATCTGGGCGGGCATCATGCCTGCGGTGCTGAGGGCGCGGACTTGATCGCGGCGGGGTGAAGAGCGTTTGTGCGTGATGAATCGGCGCTTGCGTTGCGGGGCGGCCTGGGCGGGACGTTTGACTTCGTGCCCGAAAAGCAGGCCGCGGGAGATGTGGGTGACGAAGAGGTTCCAGCCGTCGCGGCCGGTGAGGGAGACGTAGCGGATGCGGTGGCAGTGGTGGCAGGCGGGCTGGAGGACGGAGGGCAGGAGGTCGCCATCGGCGACGGGGGCCTTGCGGATGGGCAGTGGGTCGCCGGGGGGAGCGTCTGAGATCAGATCGTGCGGAGGAACTGCGCTGCGGATGGGACGAGCGGCGGCTGCAAAGGGGATGGTGAGGTCCAGCGGATCGGACTCATCGAGGGCATCGAGAAGGGTCCATGGCTGGAGGGGGATGAAGAGCCGGGCGACCGAACGGCCGCAGGGACGGCCGCGGATGCCGGGGCAGAGCCAACTCCAGCCCCGATGGCGCGGCTCGAAGTCGCGCGAGGGGTGGGGGTACTCGCGCGAGATGGGGGTGCGTTTGAGGATGTAGTCATCGTCGGCGGGGATGCGTTCGTGCATGAAGCGCCAGAGAGTTCCCCAGATGGGGTCGGGCGGCGCGGCATGATTGGCGGCGGGGTCGAGGCTGAATCGGGACCAGATGAACGGGACGGGCTTGCCGCGTTTGCCGGTGGAGCGCGCGTTGCGCCGTGTGCACTCGAAGATGCCGCGGGCGATCCAGGCGCGGAGCGATTCGGGGTGTCTGCCGAGGAGGTCGGCGGCGTGGGTCCAGTCGATGCCGGGCCAGGGGATGTGGACGGGGGCGCAGAGCTTTCGGAGATTGATGCCGGAGATGTGGATGCTGTGGGGAAGGCGCTCATCGAGGGCGTAATCTCGGAGCGGCGTCGCGAGGGGATACGTGAGGCGGGTGTCGGATGCGCGGATGCAGAGGCACCACGGGCGGATGGGGCGAGAGAGCGTTGGGCGTGTTCGGCGGAGGGCGCGGCGGAGCGCTTCGGCGCGATTGGCGCGAATGGCGGGCGCGAGACGCGACCACGCGCTGAGCAAAGCGGAATCGATTGTGTCCATGTCCCCCACCCCCCTTTGCGTTGTGCTGTGCCGGCGTGCTTGCACGGCGCGACAACCGTGCGGACAGAATATCAGAGAGGGCGAAGTTCTGCAAGGGTGCGTAAAGACTGTGGGAACAAGGATTTAGCGAATGGCGGGGTCGGGATTGTGGCGAGGCTGGACGGGCCGCGACGGGCGGGAGTCTGGAGTGGTTCAAGGGGGTGGATGTCTTGCCGGAACGACTTTGGTCAGTATGGGTGGCTGCTCATGAATGATTGAACTGAGCAGCACGGGTCATGCCGCCGGGCTTGAACTCGGGGCACGCTGGAGTCGAGGTCCATGTTGCGAGCAGCATCATCGAGCTGAAGCACGGGGCCCCGATGACAGACAAACGCGTGTGCGGGTTCCGGCTGAGTTTGTTATCCTCGCAGGCAGAACTCAGGAGAATCTTCGCATGTCGAGAGTGACCAGAGGCATTGCATCTCCATTCGCGATCTTGTTCGTTCCTCTGGGGATTGCGGCTGTCGGCGCAGTGGGGGCGGGCGATGGGGGCCCCGCGGCCGTGAT
>JAEYUO010000013.1 GCA_023432465.1 Planctomycetota bacterium
CAGCAAAGCAGCAAAGCAGCAAAGCAGCAAAGCAGCAAAGCAGCAAAGCAGCAAAGCAGCAAAGCAGCAAAGCAGCAAAGCAGCAAAGCAGCAAAGCAGCAAAGCAGCAAAGCAGCAAAGCAGGTCAATCGTATTGACGGTTTACTCGCCTTCGATGAACTCGATCGCCACGCGGCCGACGCGGATGCCCGTTCGCCGATGGACTTCTTCGAGCAGATCCGGGGGGAGCCTGCGGAGCAGGTCGCGGCCGAGATCATCGGGCAGGTCCATCACCTTTCCGGTGCTGGTCACGACGTGGGCGTGCTCCGAAACGTCGGCATCGTACCGGATGCCGAAGTTGGCGCGGGCCTCGGGCGCGGGAGAGGAAGAAATGCGGCGGCACAGGCCGCGGCGGGTGAAGAGCTCCAGCGTGTTGTAGATGGTGGCGAGGCTGAGGTCGGCGCTCTCGGCTTTGAGGGAGCTGTGCAGCTCTTCGGCTGTGGGGTGGGCAGAAGAGGCGCAGAGCGCGGCATAGATCTGCTCGCGCTGGCGGGTCCAACGGACGCCGCGGGCGGCGAAGTGGGCGTGGGGATCAGCCGGAGGGGGCAACACGCGGAATCTTAGCAATGGGCCGCGAGGAGGGGCCGCCGACTCGGGGAGCGCGCCGCTGACGCCTCAGTCCTGCGGGACGGGGGGCGCGGAGTCATCGGCATCGATGGGCTCGGGCGTGAAGACCATGCGGCGGTGGGGCACCCCGGCCTCATCGAAGACATCGGAGTCAAACGTCCAGCCGAGGGAGCCGTAGAAGCCGTAGGCGGTGTCTCGGGCGTGGCAGAAGAGGGACTGCAGGCCGAGCTCGCCGAAGGCCCGCCGCTCGACGGCGACGACGAGGCGGGAGCCGATGCCCTCGCCCTGACGCTGGAGATCGACGGCCATCTGCATGAGCTTGCCGCGGCCGGGCTCGGGGTAGTCGGGCAGGAGGGTGGCGCACCCGACAACGCGCGGTCCGGAGGGGTGATCGAACACGGCGACAAAGTGCTCGAAGCGTTCCTCAACGCCGGGGAAGAGGGCCTTGAACTTGGGGACATCGAGCCCGATGGGGTTCAGCAGGACCGCTTCGCGCAGGGCGCACTCCTGCGGGTAGAGGGGGTCATCGAGGGTGATGCGGCGGACGGTGATCATGGGTGGGGGGTCGTCGTGCGGGGAGTGGTGCGAAGTAAAGCAGGTTTGGGGCGTCCCAGCAACCCCCACCGCCGCGTGACCGATAGAATCCAAAGCAAGCCCGGAGTTCAGTCATGAAGCCCGTCGAAAAAATGATTGTCACCGATGCCGAGAATCGGCCTGTGGCTGTGCAGATCAAGTATGCCGACTGGCTTGAGATCGAACGGAGACTTGCGGGCACCGGCACAAACCGAACTCCATCCGGAGACCTGTCCCGCTTCGCGGGAACACTGAAGCTGCCATCGGATCCGGCAGAGTACCAGCGTCGAAGCCGAGGCGAGTGGCGATGAAGTCGTTGATCGACCGGTTCGGTCGCACGCCCGGCCCGACTTCGATGGTGCTCAAGCTGAAGAGTTGATTCGATGCCACCACCGAGCACCGGAGTCACCGATGCCACGCTGCTCTGCGAGCAGTGCGGGTATGTGCTTGAGGGTCTTGATGCGGGCGGGGCCTGCCCGGAGTGCGGGCAGAAGATCGCCGAGTCGTTGCCCAGCAGGCGGATGGGGACGCCGTTTCAGGTGTCCCCGGGGTGGCGCGGATTCCTGCGGCAGTGCCGGATGCTGATGCTCCGGCCTGCGGAACTCTTCGTCAGAATGCGAGTTGAGAGTGATCCCAATGCCCTGTTGTTCTTCCTTTCCAGCGCGCTCGCTGCGATGTCGCTCGTCGGTCCGATCGTGATTTTCGTGGCGCTTCTGGGGTCTTCGATGGAAGATCGCATCATCGGATTGGCGGCACCGCTTTTCCTGTGGTTCCCCGCACTCTTTGCGTTCATGTTCCTCATGTGGCTTGAACGAATCGGTGTGGTGTTCTTCTCTCGCAAGCGCGGCTGGCGGGTTTCCAAGCCGGTTGCCGCGGCGATCTGTGCGAACGCCGCGCCTTCCTGGATCGCCGCGAGCGTGCTCGCGAATGTGGGCGTCGGGCTCATGCTGCTGGTGCAGCAGGTCATGTATGACCTGCCCCGCGGCTGGCACCCGTGGGCCGAAACCGCCGCCGCCGCAATGCCGGTGCTCGGCTTCATCGCCGGCATGCTCGTGTTTGAGACGCTGGTCTACATCGGCGTGCGGCGGTGCAAGTACGCCAACTGGGTCGAGCGGCCTGTGCGCAGTGATGCACCTCTCTCTGCTTCGCAGGCAGCAACGGCAGGCGGGACGCCTGCCCCACCAGATGCCCCCTAGCATGGCCGATTGATTGGCCGCGAGCCGGAATGGAGTCCGCGTCGTGTCGGGCAACGAAAAAGCCGAGAATGTGTCTGACGAGCCGAGGGCTCCGGGCGCGATGGTCGCGGGAGCGGCGGGCGAGGCAGAGGACCCCGCGAGTCTCACGCCCGGCGCGCTCGCGGGAGCGAGCGCCGGGGCCGGCGGTGCGGCCGAAGCCGCGAGCAACTGGCCGGAACCCGAAGCGGGCACTGTCACAGAGGGCGGGGTCAAGGATCGCCACGATTCGGTCGCGGGTGCAACACGCATCGCGGGCGTACATGAGGGAAGCGCGACGCAGTCGCGCTGGGGCGTGCTCCGACACACGCATTTCCGCAATGTCTGGGGCGCTGCGCTCGTCTCCAACACCGGCAACTGGATGGAGCTCCTGGGCGTGCAGATGCTCGTCGCACACGAGACGCAGTCTCTCAAAATGCTCGGCGTTCTGGCCGCGGCACACCTTTCGCCGATCATGGTGCTCGGCCTTGCGGGCGGCGTGCTGGCCGATCGTGTGAACCGGCGGACGCTGCTGGTGGTGACGCAGGTCATGCTCATGGCCATCGCCGTCGCGCTCGCGGCGGTGTCCTACTTTGGCGCGCCGCCGATGGCGTGGATGTTCGGAATCGAGAGCGACATCGTCGCCGCGTTGCTGGTGCTTTCTGCGCTGCAGGGCGTGGTTATGGCCTTCAACATGCCCGCATGGCAAGTGCTCACGCCGCGGCTTGTGCCGCGGGCGGAACTGACGAAGGCGATCACCCTCAACGGTGTGCAGTTCAACCTTGCACGCGTCGTCGGCCCCGCGCTGGGCGGCTGGATCATGGCGGCGAGCTGGGGCGGCGCGACGCCGCTGTTTGTTATCAACGCGGTGACGTTCCTCGCGGTGGTGGTCGCGGTGATCTCCACGCCTGATGCCCCCGCGCCGCCGCACCACGGCGAGCACCCGTGGCGGCAGCTTGCCAAGGCGTTCGGATTCCTGCTGAAAAACAAGGGCCCGCTGTGCGTGTTCGCGGCGATGTTCCTGATGTCGCTGCTGGCCGCGCCGCTGGTGCGGCTGCTGCCGATGTACGCGATCGATGTCTATGGGCTTGGCATGGCCGATGCCGATCGCGCGGTGGGGCGGCTGCTGGCGGTGCTGGGCGTGGGCGCGGTGATCGGCGGGCTGCTGCTGAAGTTCATCCCGCCGTGGTACCCCAAGCACCACTTCATTCCCATGGCGCTCGCCGGCGCAGGGCTGACCATCGGCCTGTTTGCTCTGACCGGCTCGCTGATGTGGGGGTACGTGACGATGTTCTTCTGCGGGGTGTTCTGGATCTGGGGGTTCAACCAGACCTGGGCGGCGATGCAGCACCTGGTGGAAGACTCGATGCGCGGCCGCGTGATGGCGACGGCGAACGTCGCGAGCTTCGGCGCAACGGCGCTCGGGACCGCCGGCGCGGGCTGGCTCGGCGAGTCGGTGTGGGGCTGGAGCGGGGACAAGTCGCTCGGCACACACATGGCCGTGGGAGTGCTGGCCGCGGCGTTGTTCGCGGCGGGCGTGATCATGCTGCTGTGGCGCGTGCCGCAGGTCGATGGACCGGAAGTGCCGTACAAGCCGGGGACGAACCGGCGCAGCCTGCTGGAGGGATTGACCGCGCGGTCGCACTGGCCGACGTGGGCGGGAGCCGGGGAGGAACGGGCCGCGGCCGAGGTTGAGGGGAGCGAGAAGAGCGAGCCGCGGCCGGATGAGGTGGCGTAGGGAAGTGGGAAGTCGGACGGCAGGCGGGACGCCTGCCCCACCAGATGCAAGTGCTCCCCTACCATCCGCCACCTATGCACCCACGCCGCCCCACGCGCCAGATTTCCGTCGGAGATGCACGCACCGGGATCATCAAGATCGGCGGCGGAATCCCCGACCGAAACGGCAACCCAACCACCCCGGCCCCGGTCAGCGTCCAGACCATGACCGCCGGGTACACGCACGAGATCGAGAAGTGCGTCGCCGAGATCAACAAGCTCGCCGCGGCGGGGGCGGACATCGTCCGCGTCGCCGTGCCGGAGAAGAAGGACACCGAGGCGCTCAAGGAAATCCTGCCGCGGGTGCAGGTACCGATCGTCGCGGATGTCCACTTCCACTTCCAGCGCGCGCTGGAGGCCGTTGAGTCGGGGGTGCACAAGATCCGCCTCAACCCGGGCAACATCAGCGACCGGGCGCAAGTGATCGACGTCATCCAGGCGTGTAAAGCCCGCGGCCTGCCGATCCGCATCGGCGTCAACGAGGGCTCGATCATCGAGCGCCGCGACAAGCAGAAGCGGATGAAGGAACTCGGGCAGGTCTTCTCCGATCACAAGCACGGGTACCTGCTCGCGATCATGATCACCAAGCTCGAGGAGTACCTCGACATCTTCTATGAGCAGGACTTTTACGACGTCTCCATCTCCGCCAAGAGCATGGATGCGCAGGTGGTCATCGATGCGTACACAGAGATCAGCAAGCGGTTCGATCATCCGCTGCACCTGGGCGTGACGCACGCGGGGCCGAAGGAGACCGGAACGATCCGCAGCGTCGTTGCGCTGGGCGCGCTGCTGGCCAACGGCATCGGCGACACGCTGCGCATCAGCTACGCCAACGACCCGGTGTACGAAGTCGAGGACGGCCTCGAACTGCTTTACGTGCTCGGCCTCCGCACCCGCAAGGGCGTTGATCTCATCGCGTGCCCCACATGCGGGCGCATCCAGGTCGATCTGTTCACGCTCGTGCAGGATGTCCGCAAGCAGCTCGCCGCGAAAGTCGAGCTGCCGCTCAAGGTCGCCGTCATGGGCTGCATCGTGAACGGGCCCGGCGAGGCGGAGGGCGCGGATGTCGCCGTCTTCGCGGGCGACCGCCGCGGCATCATCTACGTGCAGGGCGAGAAGGTCGCCAACGTCCCCGAAGAGCAGATCCTCGAGAAGCTGCTGGCCGAGTGCCTGGCGTTCCAGGAGAAGGTCCGCCGCGGCGAGGCGAAGCTGGGCGAGAAGAAGGTGGACATCATCCCGCCTGACCCGATTGGGGAACTCGGCAGCGGGTTTGACAAGATCGCGGCGGGGAACGTCGAGAAGGTGCACGCGCTGACCGTCAGCAAGGCGTGAGTTTGATTTTGGATTGCGGATTTTGGATTGGGGATTGAAGCGGCAGAGATACGCAGAGTCGGCCGACGTGCGTGTGGCCGCAAGGGAAGCCAGTCAATGCGGAGGCTCGGTGCTCTCGTTGTGTTGCTTGCGATTGCGGCCGAGTTGACGGCCTGCTCCGCAGACTCCCCCGCCAACCCGTCCTTCCCGCTCACTGTCGCCGCGGCGCGGGCGGAGCTGAAGCAGATGGAGGCCTCGCCCCTGCCCGCCTCGCGGCCGATCGTCATCGTCGGCGGATATGCCGACCCCGGGATCATCGTCAAGCAACTCGCGGCGAGGCTGAGCGCGGTGCTCGAGCCGGGGACGAAGATCGTGACGGTCGCGCCGGGGTGGGTCTCGACGATGGACGATGCGCGTCGGGCACTGCTGGATGCGGTCGAGGCCGAGTTCCCCAGCGATGACCCGGTGTGGACGGCCGAGGTGGACATTGTCGCGATCTCGATGGGCGGGCTGGTGTCGCGCTACGCGGCGATGCCGGGGGAGGATTCCCGCCGCCGGCTTCGGATCGCGCGGCTGATGACGATTTCCACCCCTCACCGCGGCGCGGACTGGGCATCGATGCCGACGATCGAGGACCGCGTGGTCGATATGCGGGCGGATTCGGCGTTCCTGTGCACGCTTGATGAGGCCGAGCAGTGCTACGAGGTGCTGCCCTACTGCCGTCTGCACGACTGGATCGTCGGTGAGGAGAACGCCGCCCCGCCGGGCCGGACCGCGTGGTGGGTGCAGAACCAGCCGTTCCAGCTCGGGCACATCGATGCGCACAAGGACCCGCGGATCCTCGCGGATATCTCGCGCCGGCTGCGGGGCGAGCCCGCGTATGCGACGCTGCCCGCGGCGGATTTGCCTTAGCCGCTCCTCGCTACTGTGCTACTTGCGCTCATTCGCCCGTTTCAGTATCTTCGCCTGATCCTTGATGCTGTCGCGGAGCATGGAGCGGAGCGAGTCAGTCTGCTGGCGGGACATCCCCGTTTTGTCGAGGTCCACGGTGATGGCGTTGAACCAGACGGCCTTGTCCTCCGCGAAGCCGAGCTCTGCGAGGCGGGCCTCAAGGTCGGGCATGTGGCCTGCGCCGTAGATCACGGCGATGTTCTTCTTGTCGGGCTCGTGCTCCAGCACGCCGACGAGATCGTCCAGCACCACCTGGTTGCGGTCCTTGACGATGACATCCATGATCCGACCCATCTCGCCGGGCATGACATCCATCAGCTCATCCGCCTGGCCGAGAACCTCGACCATCATCGCCTTGGCGAGCGTCGAGAACATCTGGTTGGAGCCGATGAAGCGGAGGAGTGTCCCGGCGACCTTCGCGCCAAACGACTGCCCGCCAAGCGTCTGGAAGAGTTCATCGGCATCGCCGCCGGAGCCGGTGATGCGCTCGGTGACCTGATCGACTGAAAGATCGCTGTTCCGCCAGTTCGCGCCGGAATGGTCCATCGCATCGAGCTGGAAGACCAGCCCCAGCGCGCCCGCGAGTTGCTGCTGGATGCCGCCCTCGGACTGATCGGGGATCTCCGAATCGGAGATGGGCTTCTGGTCCGACAGCCGGATGTCCGCCGCGATACCCTCGCCGCCGGTCTTGCCATCGGCACCCAGGCTAAACAACTCGAAGCCGCCCGCACCGACCTCGCCGCTCAACAGCGTGTACGCGATCGCGTTCCCCCAGGCGTCGGTCATGGATGCGGCGACCAGCGGCGCGATCCGCTCATCGAGCGTCTCTCCCTTGGCGGAGGGCGTGGTCAGATCCGTGAGCGCGGCGGGAAGCTGGCCTCGGGCGGACTCGTGCATCTTGACGGCGACACCGAGGAACCGAAGCCGCTTCTTCGTGGCATCGACCTTGTCCTCATCTGTCGCGCCGAGGTCATGATCATGCCGCCCCGCGCCCGGCGGCTTGACGCCTTCGTACAGCACAACGTCCTTGGTGTCGAGCGACTCCTGGAGGGCGCGGTAGTACGACCTGTCGCCGACATGGACCGCCGAAGCGAGCCAGATCACCCGCTCATCACTCTTTCGCTTGAAGGAACGCGCGGCGACCTGGAGCGAGACCTTGTTGTTCGCGTTGTCATCGGCAACGCGGATCCATCGCTGGGCCTGCTCGGGCTGAGCGGCGGCGGCCGGCAGGGACGCGATCCCCGCCATGGCGACGGCGACGGCCAGCACACCGGAACGGGAGATCGATCGGCAAACAGAGCGAAAAAGGGTCATCAGATTGCTCCAGAGGAGGGCGAGGTCTGCCCGGCGGTGGTCGATGCGGCGAGAATACGCGGGCGAGCGGTCAAGGGAATGCAATCCACAGCCCCTCCTTGTACATCATTGGGGGGTGGCGGGTTACGTTTCCGGGTAAGCTGATGGGACTTCTGGAGACCGCCCATGAAAGAGATCGTCGCCACAGTGCACATGCAGGCCCCGCCCGCGGCCGTCTTTGCCGCGTGCACGGACTTTGCCGGCGCGGCAGAACGCATCACGGCCATCACGAAGATGGAAGTGCTGACACCCGGACCGGTGGGCAAGGGCACACGATTCCGCGAGACGCGCAAGATGATGGGCAAGGAAGCGACCGAGACGATGGAAGTGATCGAGTTCACCCAGGACCGGTCGTACGTGCTGGGGGCGGAGAGTTGCGGATGCCGCTACCGCACGGAACTGACGTTCACACCCAGCGGGGGCGGGACCGATGTCAGCATCCACTTCCGCGGCACGCCCCTGACCTTTATGGCAAGGATGATGGCGGCCGTGATGGCCCCGATGATGTCGGGCATGCTCCGGAAGTGCCTCGAGGGGGATCTTGCGGATATCAAGAAGCACGTCGAGGCGAAGGCCCAATAGGACTCAGGCTCTGCCGCCGAGGTTCTCCCACGCCTGCGTGAGCCGCTTGGTCGAAACAGGAACCGCCGCGCGAAGCTCCTGGGCGAACAACGAGACGCGGAACTCCTCGATGAGCCACCGGAACTCGCCGACCGGGGAGCGGCCGCGATCGGCCGCCAGCAGTTCCTTGTGCGCGGCCTCAAGTTCCATCCACGCCCGCCAGAATGGCGCAACCTCCGCGAGCTTCTGGGCATCGCGGGCGATTGAGTACGGCGGATCCGCCGCGGCACGCTCGATGCGGATGCGCATGGCGAGAAGGTAGATCGGCACGCGCGCAAGGTGTCGCCAAGGCGTGCGAGAGAGAAACCCGGGATACACGAGGCGCTGGAGCTGGGCCCGCATGTCGGCGACGGCCTGGTCCCATGCGGGGGGGAACTGGTTCGACAACGCTAACGTCAGCGGCTGGTACTCCTTGAGCAGTTCTTCGACGATCGTGCACGCCTCGCTCCCGGCCTTGCCGAGCTGATTCCACCCGGCATCGAGCCGCTTGTCGAACGCCAGCTTGGTGCGGACTTCGTGTGCGGGGATGAGCAGCGCGGGGACGGGCGTCCGCGGGTTCTGATCTGCCCCGAAGACGCGGTCGCCGACCACCTCGGTCATCTCTTCGAGGAACCGGTCCGGGCGTTCAACACTCGCATACAGCAGCCTCACCCGCTCGATCCCGGGTCGATGCTCGATAAGCGACCGCACCTGATCGCGGACCTGGATGAGCAGCAGCCGCTTCAGGCCGTCCCGCATCGCCGCATCGGCCGCGGCCTTGGTATCAAACAGCCGCAGCGCAGCGCGGCGACATCCGTTCTTGTCCACTTCTTCAACGAGCGCGGGAAATGCCCGCAGCCCCTGCGTCTCGCCTGCCCGACCCACGCCGCCCGTCCCCCCGCTCCCTCCCACCGTGATCTCGACAGGCAGTTCGAACATGGGCTCGCTGCCCAGGTCCCACACCCGCACATCCTCCCGCGAGAACGGCCCGCGCGACAGCGACCGGATCGCCTCCGCCCGCCGCTGCTCCAGCCGCTTCAGCACACCAGGCCAGTCTCGCCCCTCCGCCACCAATGCCCCCGCCTCATCAACCACCCTGAAGTTCGCCCGCAGGTGCGGCGGAAGCTGGTCGGGGTTCCACGACGTCGGCGCGATCACGACGCCCGAATGCCGCGACAGCCGCGTCGCCAGCACCTCCAGCAGATCGCCCTTGCCGAAGGGAAGGTCCTTGAGCGCGGCATCCGCAAACTGCGGCGCGGGCGCAAAGCTCGCTCGCAGCGATTTCGGCAAGGTGCGGATGAGCTCGATCGCCTTCTCTCGCAGCATCCCCGGCACGAGCCACTCCAGCGGCCGCGGATCAAACGACCACGCCTGCGCGAGCGGCACCGTCACCGTCAGCCCATCCACCGGCGCGCCGGGCTCGTACGCATACTCCAGCCGAAGATTCAGCTTCTCCCCCGCCGCGCCCTTGAAGGCGTAGCGATCCGGGAATGCTCCTTCGCCGGGGAGGTTGACCTCGGGATCGAGCAGATCCTGCAAGCTCATGAACAGCAGCCGCGGATCCTTCGCCTCCGCCTTGCGCCGCCATCGCTCAAACCCCGGCCCCGAGTACACCTCTTCACCCACCCGCTTGTCGTAGAACGCAAACCGCGCGGTCGCATCCTTCAGCAGGCCCTGCTTGCGCGTGCGCGCCTCAAGGTCCGCGACCTGCTTCACGAGCTTGTGGTTGTGGTCAAAGAACGCCGCGGGCGTGAGATACTCGCCCATCACCAGCGCGTGGTGAATGAAGAGCGCGCGGCTCGTCATCGGGTCGATCGGCCCGTAGTGCACGTTCCGCCGCTTGACGATATCGAGCCCCAGCAGCGACACGCGCTCAAGCGCATCCACCTGCGCCACATCCGGCCGCCAGTGCGGCTCCGTGTAGCTCTTCTTCAGCAGGTGCCCCGCGAGCGGTCCGGCCACCTCCTCGATCCACTTCGGATCGATGGCCGCGCACGTCCGGGCATACAGACGCGTCGTCCGCACCAGTTCCGCCGCCATGATCCACTTCGGCTGCTTCTTGAACAGGCCCGAGCCCGGGAACACGTAGAACTTCAACGCGCGCGTCCCGTCATACTCAAACCCCGGCGGCTTGTCGCTCTTGCGCCCGATGTTGCTCAGCAGCCCCGCGAGGATCGCCTTGTGCACCGCCGCGTATCGCGCCTCGTGCTCGATATCCCGAGGCGGCAACCGTCCAGCCCCGTGTGCCCCGTGCCTTCCCCTTGTGCCCTCGCCTCCGCCTTCACCCAGATTCACTTCCCGCGTCGCCGGCCTCTGTCCACCCTGCCGCGGCACGGAACTCCGTGCATCCCTCGCACCCGTCGCAGTCACCTCCTGTCCGCGTTTCTCAAGGTGCACAAGCTGACGCCACACATCCTGCCACTCCCGCATCCGCATGAAGTTCAGGAAGCTGTCCTTGCACCACTTCCGCAGCTTCGAGCTGCTCAGGTTCTCCTGCTGCACCTGCCACGCGCCCCACAGCTTCAGCCAGCCCATGAAGTCCGACTGCGGGTCGCGGAACTGCTCGTGCGCCGCATCCGCCTGCTCGGCCTTGGAAACCGGCCGCTCGCGCGGGTCCTGCACGCTCAACGCCGCGGCGATCACCAGCACATCACCCAGCACGCTCGCCCCGGAGTTCTCCCGCGCCGCGAGGATCATCCGCCCGATCCGCGGATCGATCGGCAGCCGCGCAAGCTCGCGCCCGATCGGGCAGATCTCGCCGCGATCATCGACCGCCCCGATCTCCAGAAGCGTGTCATACCCGTCGTGCACCAGCCGCTCATCCGGCCGGTCGATGAGCGGGAAGTTTTCGATGCGTCCCAGCCCCAGCGACTTCATCTGCAGGATCGCGCTCGCCAGGTTCGTCCGCAGGATCTCCGGCTCGGTGAACGGCAGCCGCTTGCCGTAGTCCTCTTCCGAGTACAGCCGGATCGCGATGCCCGGGGCGATGCGCCCGCACCGCCCCGAGCGCTGGTTCGCGCTCGCCCGCGAGATCGACTCGATCGGCAGCCGCTGCACCTTGATCCGCGGCGAATAGCGGCTGATGCGGGCAAGGCCGGAATCCACGACGAAGCCGATTCCCGGAACGGTGAGGGAGGTTTCCGCGACGTTGGTCGCGAGCACGATGCGCCGCGTCCCGCCGGTCCCCTGCTTGAAGACGCGGTCCTGCTCCTCGTTCGTCAGCCGCGCGAACAGCGGCAGAACCTCGCCCGCCCGCGGCAGGTGGCGGCGGAGAACATCCGCCATCTCACGAATTTCCCGCTCCCCCGAAAGGAAGACCAGAATGTCCCGTGCGTTTCCATGGGTCGGCGTCTCGGGCGAGGTGATCTCTCGCACCGCCTCCACCACGCCGCGTTGCAGCGGGTTGAGATCATCGTCCTCTGACTCAACAGGCGCGCGATAGCGGACCTCGACGGGATACGTGCGGCCGGAGACTTCGAGGACGGGCACGGCAGTTGCCTCGCGCAGAGGCGCAGAGGCGCGGAGGGAGGCTGAAGATGAAGACGAACCACTCTCGGTGGTTGGTTGGGTATGCGGCCTTGAATGACTGGCATCAAGTGTTGGAGCTGATTCGAAGAATGCCTTGAATCGACCCGGATCGATCGTCGCGGATGTGATGATCACCTTCAGGTCTGGCCGCTTGCCGGAATCGATCAGGTTCTTGAGGTACCCCAGCAGGAAGTCGATGTTCAGGCTGCGCTCGTGCGCTTCATCGATGATCAACGTGTCGTAGTGGGCGAGCATCCGATCGCCTTGAGTCTCGGCGAGCAAGATGCCGTCGGTCATCACCTTGATGTACGGCGTGTGGTGACGCGTGACCGGCGCGCCGGTCGCATCCAAAGCGGCGGCATCCCGCCGCGGCTGCCGTCCGCCACCACCACCGCCCGACAAGTCCGTAAACCGCACCTTATACCCAACGCCGTTGCCGACCTGCAGGTTGAGCTCTTCGGCGATCCGCGCCGCCACCGACCGCGCCGCGATCCGCCGCGGCTGCGTGTGCCCGATGATCCCGTGCCGGCCGCGGCCAGCCTCAAGGCACAACTTGGGCAACTGTGTGGTCTTGCCCGATCCCGTTTCGCCGCAGACGACAACGACCTGATGCTCCCCGATCGCCTTGAGAATGTCATCCTTCCGCTGAACGACCGGCAGATCGGCCGGGTAGGTCGGACGCGGGGCGTTGCGTTCACGGACCTCGACCCGCTCAACCGCGCGGGCGAGCTCTTCCCGCCATGCCGGGGGCGGATCATCGGGATGCTGGGCCACCAGGCCGCGGGCCCGCGAGCGCAGGCGGAACCAATCGACCAGCATGATGCGGTCGAGGTCGCGGCGGAGGGCAGGGTCTCGGAGCCAGTGGGACACAGATCAGACTGTAGAGGGCGTCACCGAGTCCATCACTTCGCCGCCTTCAGCGCGTGCTCAAGATCCGCGATGATGTCATCGCAGTTCTCGATCCCGCAGCTCAGGCGGATCAGCGTGTCGCTGATGCCCAGCGTCTTTCGCTGGTCGGCGGGCACGCTGGCGTGTGTCATGATCGCCGGGTGATCAACGAGCGACTCGACGCCGCCGAGGCTCTCGGCCAGCGCGAAGACGCGGACGTTCTCCAGGAACTTGCGGGCCTCGGGCAAGCCGCCCTTGATGAAGAACGTGATCATGCCCGTGAAGCCCTTCATCTGCTTCTTCGCAAGCTCATGCTGCGGGTGGCAGGTGAGGCCCGGGTAGACCGTTCGCTCGACGCCAGGGTGCTTGGCAAGCCATTCCGCTACGCGCTGGCCCGTCGCGTTGTGCCGCTCCATGCGGACGGCGAGGGTTTTGATGCCGCGGAGCACCATGTAGGAATCGAACGGCCCGAGCACCGCGCCGACGGCGTTCTGGTGAAAGCGGACCTTCTGCGCAAGCGTCAGGTCCTTGCAGACCAGCAGACCCGCGACAGCATCGGAGTGCCCGCCGAGGTACTTCGTCGCCGAGTGCATGACCATGTCAAAGCCATGCTCCAGCGGCCGCTGGTTGTACGGCGAAGCGAACGTGTTGTCGCCGACGATGATCGCGCGGGGCGACTTCTGCCGCACCAGCTTCGCCGCGCCGGTCAGGTCCACAATCTTCAGCGTCGGGTTTGTCGGCGTCTCGATCCACACCAGCTTGGTCTTGGCGCTCAGCGCCTCGCCCAGCTTGTTCAGGTCGGTCATATCGACGTACTTGATCTTCAAGCCCTGCGACCTCGCGGCGACCCGCGAGAACAGACGGTTCGTCCCGCCGTAGACATCGTCCATGCAGACGACCTCATCGCCGGCATCCAGCAGCTCGAGCACCGTCGTCGTCGCGGCGAGCCCGCTCGCAAACGCGAACCCGCCGCACGACGGGTCATCCTTCTCTTCGATCGCCGAGCCTTCGAGCTTCGCGATCATCCGCTCCAGCGCGTACCGCGTCGGGTTGTGCGACCGCGAGTACTCAAACCCCGCGTGCTCGCCGGGGGAACGCTGGGCGTAGGTGGAAGCGACGGAGATCGGCGGCATCACCGCCCCGGTGACGGGGTCGGGGTGCTGGCCGGCGTGGATGACCTTGGTGTCGAAGTTGTCGGAGTGGTGCATGTGTAACTACCAGAATGAGTCGTATGGGTCACATAGGTCCTCTAGGACCTATTGCAGATTCATCGGACAAGCTGCCCGCGCAGATAGTTGATCATGTCGATCTTCGTGATGAGCCCGTAGTACGTCCCATCGCGCCCGACCACGATCGCGATGCGGTCCGCCCGGAAGATCGGCACCAGCGCGCTCACCGGAGCCTCGGGCACGATCGTCTCCAGCCGCCGCGACATGAAGTCCGACACAGGCTTATCAAACGCCGCGGCGTCATGTGTCACCGCGAGCAGGATGTCCCCCTCATCGATGATCCCCGCGACGCGGTCGGATTCATCCATCACCACCATCTGCGAGACGCCGTACATCTGCATCCGCTTGATCGCCTGGCGGATGGGGTCGTTGGCGCGCAGCGTGTGATCTTCCTGCAGCAGGTGCCGCCGCGCAACAAGGTCGCGCAGGTCGTTGAAGTGCTCGCGCTCGATGAACCCGTTGTCGATCATCCAGAAGTCGTTGAACATCTTCGACAGGTACTTCGCGCCGCTGTCGCACACGAACGTCAGCACGTTCTGCGGCGTGGTCTGCTTCCGCGCGTACGTCATCGCCGCGGAAACGAGGCACCCCGTGCTCGAACCCGCCAGTACCCCCTCGATCCGCAGCAGGTCGCGGGCGGCGTGGAATGCCTCCCCATCGGTCACACTGATCGCCTCGCTCACCAAGTCAAGGTCGCAGAACTTGGGAATGAAATCCTCACCCATCCCTTCCACCAGCCACGAGCCCGGCGTGATCTTCTTCCCCTCGTTCTTCAGCGGCGCGAGGATCGACCCTGCCGGATCGGCCAGGATCATCTTCACCGGCTTGCCGCCTGCCGCGGCACGTTCCGTGAAGTATTGCGCCAGCCCCGCCAGCGTCCCGCTGGACCCCACACCCACCACCACCGCATCGACGCCGCCGACACTCGCCATCTGTTCTTCAATCTCCGGCCCGGTCGTGGCGTAGTGCGCTTGCGGATTATCCGGGTTGTTGAACTGATCCACGTACAGCGAGTTGGGGATCTTCTTCGCCAGCCGCGCCGCCAGATCCTGGTAATACTCCGGGTGCCCCTTCTCGACATCGCTCCGCGTCAGGATCACCTCCGCGCCCATCGCCCGCAGGTGCTGGATCTTCTCCTGCGACATCTTGTCGGGCATCACCACCTTGAGCGCATACCCCTTCTGCCCCGCAACCAGCGCGAGCCCCAGGCCCGTGTTGCCCGCCGTCGCCTCGACGATCGTCGGCCGCGGCTCAGCTTTCGGGTTCAGCCTGCCATCCTTCTCCGCGGCCTCGATCATCGACAGACCGATGCGGTCCTTGATCGAGCCCGCGGGGTTGGCAAGCTCCATCTTGCCAAACAGGCGGCACTTGCCCGCATCCATCTTGGTGAACTCGAGGATCGGCGTGCGGCCGATCATCTGAAGGATGCTGGTGAACGGTGGTGTGAGCGGCATCTGCGGCATAGTTGCGTAGTTTAGCGAATGCCGCGCACGTGTGAATCGTCCCCGGCCGATTCCCGGCCAGTTGGGGGTTATCAGGCTCGCACGCTCGCGTGCGCCCCCGAAACCGCACGCTTCGGCGCGGCACGATCCGCCAATCGCTCCATCCGCACCTCGCCGCCGACGATGGTCGCGACCGCGCGGCCCTTTACTTCGCGCCCCAGAAACGGCGTATTGCGGGACTTCCCGGCCAAGTCCGCCGGCGAGATCTTCCACTTCATCCCCGGGTCGATCAGCGTGATGTCCCCCGCGCCGCCGACATGCAGCCGACCGAGCCCGAGCCCCGCCGCGGGCCCCGATGCAGAACCGGCATGGTTGGCATCCAGTTGATCCAGCAGGCACAGCCGCGCCGGCTCGATGGTGAGCATCGCGACCAGCCGCGGCCAGTCGATGACGCCCGGCGTGATCAGCGCCTCGATGTACAGCGCAAGCGCCGTCTCGAGCCCGATGATCCCGAACGGCGCGTTGTCGAAATCGAGGGCCTTGCGCTCCGGCGTGTGCGGCGCATGGTCGGTCGCCAGCAGCGTGATCGTGCCATCGGCTACGCCCTCAAGAATCGCCGCGATGTCGGATTTCTCCCGCAGCGGCGGGTTCATCTTCGCCGCGGTCCAGTAGCCGCCATTCTTCTCGACCTCTTCATGGGTCAGCAGAAGATGGTGTGGCGAGACTTCCGCCGAGACAGGTTGCTTCTCGGCCCGCGCACGGCGGATGATCTTGACCGAGCCGCCGCTGGAAAGGTGCTGCACGTGGTAGTGGCACCCGATCCCGCGATTCAGCCGCACATCGCGCTCGATCATCACCTCTTCCGCCACCCGCGGCCATCCCGTCAGCCCCAGCCGCGTCGAGACACTCCCCGCGTGCATCGCCGCGCCACGCGTCAGCGTCGGTTCCTGGCAGTGCTGCATGAGCGCCATGCCCGTGGGCTTGATGTACGTCAGTGCCTTGGCCATCAGCCCCGCCGACGCAATGCCATCGCCGTCATCCGTGAAGCCGACCGCACCCGCCCCCGCCATCAGCATGATCTCGGCGAGTTCTTCACCCTTGCGGCCCTTGCTCGCCGCGCCGACCGGGAACACCCGGCACTTCCCCGTGATCTGCGCCTGCCGATACACAAACTCCACCATCGCGTCGTCATCGATCGCTGGCGTCGTGTTGGGCATGCAGCAGACACTGGTGAACCCCCCCGCCACCGCCGCGGCCGTTCCCGTCGCGATCGTCTCCTGATCCTCGCCGCCCGGCTCGCGCAGGTGTACGTGCGGGTCGATGAGCCCGGGCGTCAGGATCAACCCCTCGCCGTCGATCACCCGCTCCGCGCCCGATGCCGACAGGCCGGCCTTGTGCGTCCGCCGCGGGGCAACCGCCGCGATCAGGCCGTCGGCAATCGCAACATCCCCGATCTCATCGAGGTTGGTGGCGGGGTCGATGATGCGTGCGCCGGTGATCAGCAGGCTGGGCATGGGGGAGGATACGTGCGGATTTTGGATTGCGGATTTTGGATTTTGGATTCGCCAAACGAGGCATGGGCCGTACCCGTGCATGCCCGACCTGACCCCGCTAAACAGGGCGTAGGCGAGCAAGATCCTGCCAGAACCCCGGGTACGTCTTGCCGACACACCCCGGGTCGCGGATCGACACGCCGCCGCGGCGGAGGCCGATCAATGCCAGCGACATCGCCATGCGGTGGTCGTCATACGTGTCAAACACCACCTCATCAGTCGTCACCCGGGCAGGCGGTGTAATCATGATCCCTTCATCGCCCGCATCCGCAAACGGCTCGATCTTCGCGCCGATCTTCGACAACTCGTTGACCATCGCGGCGATGCGATCCGTCTCCTTGACGCGGAGCGTGCGCAGGCCGGAGAGGCGGGATGGACCCTGGGCGAAGCACGCGACCGCGGCGAGCGTCATCGCGGCATCGGGCATGTCGTAAAGATCCGCATCGATCGGCAGCAGCTCCTGAGGGCCGCGGATCGCGATCCCCGATGCCGTGAACTCAACCGCCGCGCCCATGCGGTGGAGCAGGCGGACGAAGCGTGCATCGCCCTGGAGCGAGCACGGCCCCGCGCCCCCCTCCAGCCACAAGCCCGGAACCAACATGTGCGAACCCGGGCAGAGCGCCGCCGCGGCCCAGAAGTACGTCGCGCCGCTGGCATCCGGCTCAACGTCGTACGTGAAACAGTTCAGGCCCCGCGCTTCGCGCGTGCCACTCGGGAAGATCGTGACAGGACCGGGCGTTGCGCCTTTCGCCTGCGCCCCGCAGCGTCGGAGAATCGCGGCGGACATGTCGATGTACGTCGGGCTCGTCGGCGGCTCGGCGAACTTCACAGTCAAACCGCAGGGCATCCACGGCGCGATGAGCATGAGCGCGGAGATGAACTGACTGGACGCGGTGCGAGAGAAGGAGGCCTCGTTCTTCAAAGCGGCGGGATCTGCGGGGTGAATATGAATGGGCGGATACCCCGCCTGCCCGAGATACTCAACCCGTCCGCCCAGCGAGCGGAGCGCATCGGCGAGTTCGCCGATCGGCCGCTGCCGCATGCGGGCATTGCCATCAATGACAATGCCGCCCGAGCCTGGCGGTGCGAGCATCGCCGCCGCGGCGAGGAACCGGGTCGCGGTGCCCGCATTGCCGAGGTCGAGCGTGATCGGCTCGCTTCCCACCTGCCACCGGCCCCCCACTCCCGTGATGTGGAGCGTGTGCGGAGCGGAGGAATCAGTCGAGACCTTCGCACCCAGTGCCTGAATCGCGGCGAGCATCCGCTTCGCATCGTCTGCATCAGTGAGCGGGTTGTGCAGCGTGGATGTGCCGCGGGCAAGCGCGGCCAGCAGCAACGCGCGGTTGGTGAGGCTCTTGGAGCCGGGGGGGCGGATGGCGACATCAAACCGCCGCCCAACACGAATAGGCTCGATTGGGAGTGGATCGGGAAGCGGATTGGGCGGAACGATCGTCACAGGGCGATGGTACGCGGGGCGCAGCGCGACAATGCACGGACTGGGCTGCTACGTTGCGTTGAGGCCCAAGCAAAGCACGACGGGCTCACCTCGACGCTGAACGATGCTGGCTGCTGATATGACGCACAAATTCTCGCCAACTTGAGAAGCTCCTGCCGCATTCGGAGCACAAGAGCAACCCGCGACGACGAAGTACTGTCGGACCTTTCTTCGATTGCGACTCTCCACTGATTGGCCAGTAAGGATCTCTTGAACCGCGGTACTTGGAACGGGCCGCTCCCCGTCTGTCTACAGGATCTGTCCCCACGATCGAAGCCATCTCGCCAGGCTTTCCATCAACTTCTGGACATGGCGTTCGAGTCTGCGAGCGATTCGCACGTACGCCTCGCCTCTTGCCGGCTCGCAATGACCCGCGAGACATTCCGGATCCGAAATTTCCACAATCAGGATCACCCGGCTGGAGAATCCCCCTCCCGCCGCATCGAAAGCAGTTTACATTGCCGCCACAGGAGCACCAGACAAGCTTGCGAGCACTGGGTGTCTCCGATCCCGTCGTTGGCACGTCAGGACGAGAGACACTCCGATTTGCTCGCCGTTGGTGACCAAAACGGACCAGCCGCGTTGGAACCAACCCAGCCCTCATCAACTTCTGGTAGAGCTCGGCGTCAATATCGTAGACCCAGTTCTGAAGCGACTTTGACCAGCCCCTGTTCTGCGATTGAGCCGTGAGAAGCTCTTCGATTCGGCGTTTTGCAAGCAAAGCGGCACGCTCGGAAACCTTGCCCAAGCTGACACAACGGCGATGCCCGTCGAGCGTGGCAAACCGAACGTGTGCAGCTCCGTAGGCGGTCCACGATACACTGGCCATACCCAAACCGTACGCAGCACGCTGGCCAATCGGGCAGGGAATTCTTGCCAATCATCGTGCCTTCGGTCGATGACGCTGCAAGTGCCAGTCAGGAGAGACACAACCATGCGAAAGCGCAAGAGAGTTCGACCGTCGAGCATTTCACACATCATCATCGAGAGCCGCCATCCGGCAACGATGAAGTCCGTGCCGGGCCAGAACGTTCAACTGGAGTACTGCGCCGACTTGCGGTGCTTTTACTACTTTCCCGGTCCCACTCACGAAGCCGCGATTACCGCAGGCGCCAAGACCAAGACACGAGCGAAGCGAAGGAAGCAACGCTGAGTGAGACTTGGCGTGCTCGGCGGCCCAAGGCGGATACAAGCGCCGGCTTGAATCCGGTGCCCCTCCGGGGCACGGG
>JAEYUO010000034.1 GCA_023432465.1 Planctomycetota bacterium
GGAAGCCGACGAAGATCGCACTGATCCCGGTCGGGTATGCCGATGGGTATCCGCGGTCGTTGGGGGGCGGGGCGAAGGGCGGACCCGGGCAGGTGGGGTTCAATGGTCGCCGCTGGGATCGCAAGACGATCCACGGGACGCACGTGAGCGGTGCCGAAGCTCGCCCGGGCACGTTGTTTGCGCCGGTGGTGGGTCGCGTGAGCATGGACCAGATCACGGTGGATGTGACGGACCTGCCGCCGAGCTTTGTGCAGCCGGGGCGCGCGGGGCTGGAACTCGCGGGGGCGGAGGTGGAGATTGTCGGGGTCGATCCCGGCGCGCCGAACCACCTGCCTGCGCTCGCAAGCGCGGCGGGGACGATTGCGCACGAGCTGCTGTGCCGGATGGGGCCGCGGCTGGAGCGGGTGTACAAGTACACGGGCGCATCGCCGGGCGCGGCGGGGCGCGAGGGCGGGACGAACAAGGCGGAAGTGATCGCGGCGGTGTGAGGCGCTTGCGCGGTGCGGTCAGGCGATGGTGCCCGCGCTGCTGTTGTAGCTTGGGCGCGGCGGGATGACCTTGGATGCGGGGGCTGCGCGTGGACGCTGCGGGTGCGGGGAGAGACGACGCAGTTCATCGAACCAGTTCAGGATGACGCTGAGTTCGCGCATCGGGGCGGCATCGTCCCCGGAGCGGAGGAGGATCACACGCTGGCCGTCGGCGGTGGCGTCGTAGTTCGGCGTGCGCACGCTGGCAGGGACGAACGAGCCCTGCGCAATGACCCGCGGCCGGCCAAGCTGGAACGCTGGCTCGACAGCGACGCGCGAGCAGATGACCTGATCGTGGGCGCGGTAGAAGAGTTCACCGCCGGCGCGCGACCAGACGGGGGCCTGGCCGCCATCGGTCGTGACCTGCCAGCGCTGCGGGTTCGGCGCGCCCGCGGCGGACATCGGCTGGACAAAGACTTCCGGGCGGCCCGTATGCTCGGAGACAAACGCGAGGAAGCGGCCGTCGGGGGAGATGACCCCGCCCCATGCGCCCGAGGCGACCTGCACGACGGGGCGCGCGGAGGCGGGCTCGCCGACCTTGACCGACCAGATCTCCGTCCCGCCGGCGGGTCGGGAGCGCGTGAACAGGAGCAGAGAGCCATCGGGGGAGAAGGCGGTGGGGACGGGCGCGCCATCGGCTCCGAGGAGAAGCTCGGGCGCGCCGGAGCCGTCGGCGGGCATCCAGTAAAGCTCGGGCCGGCCGCCCATGTTGGAGCGGAAGGCCAGTCGCGTGCCATCCGGGGACCACACCGGGCAGGCGTTGTCGGCGTGGAAGGTGAGCTGCGTCGCCGCGCCGGAATCGAGATCGTGGACCCAGAGCTGGTCGGTCGGGCCCATGACCTGGAGGGCGACGCGTCGCGGCCCCGCGGGGGCGAGCGCGGGCGAGACAAACGGGCCGCGGATCGCCAGGGCCTGCGCGGGTTCGCTCCCGGCGGGCGCAGCGCGGTCGGCGAGGAGGAGTGTGTGCTCGGAGACGACCATCGAGCCGGGGGCGAAGACGGTCGTGCCGTCGATAGAGAAGCCGCAGTGCGCGGACCCGCCCAGCGCGTTGCCGAGGATGCCGCGAACGACCTCGACCGGGGTGCCGAGGACTTCGAGGCGTTCGGGGTCGAACGGCGCGGCGAAGAGCGTTCCGGCGCGTGTGAAGACCAGGTGGCCCGAGGCGAGGAATCGCGGATTCGCGCCGGCGTGGATGAGGGGCTTGCGCTGCAAGGTGCGGAGGTCGATCGCGACGATGGGGGCATCGTCGATCGCCGCGCGTCCCGCGCTCCCGCCGCCGTAGGCCGCGCACAGCAGATGCTTCCCGCCGGGGAGGAGTTCGGGGCAAAGCAGCGCGACCTCGCCGCCGGCCGCATCGGGCTCGGCGACGGATTCGATGCCGGAGTGGTCAGGCCCAGTCCCACCCCCCCCACCAACCGCGCCGATGCCGCTTCCGCCGCCGGCGTGGATGCGGAGCACGGGCTTCTGCCAGTCGGGGACGAAGTAGATGCACTCATCCGCGGCCCAGTGCGCACCCTGCGGGCGCGGGGCGGGGGCGAGGGGCACAGGCGCGCCGCCGGAGAGCGCGACGCGCTTCAGCCGGCCATCGGCGAAGAAGGCGAGGCGCTTGCCATCGGGGCTGAACGTCGGGGACTCCGCGCCGTTGGTGCCGGGGATGGCCCGGGCCTCGGAGTCGTCCATGCGGCGGATGAAGAGCTGGGTGTCGGGCGCGATGCCCGAGACATACGCCACGGCCGAACCATCGGACGCGAGGGCGAGCGCGCTGCGCATGAGGTTGGTGATCTCGCGGCCCTTGGGCAGGAGCATCGAGAGGCGCGCGACTTGGCGCGGGCGGGCGGGGCCGCTGTCCATGCCGCCGGCGCTGTCGCCGGGCCGGGACCAGCCCGAGAGGGGCTGGCTCAGCGCTTCTTCAAGGTCGATCCGTGCATCGCCGGCATCGCGCAGCCGCTTACGGGCATCTTTGGCGAGGCACTTGCGCAGCAGGTCGCGGATGCGCGCGGGCGTCACCGGCGGGAGCAACGTGTAGTCGGGCTCGCGGTCAAGGACCGCGGCGAGCGCATCGGTGGCCGTCTCGCCGGGGAAGGCCTTTGCGCCGGAGAGGAGTTCAAACAGGACGCAGCCCAGTGCCCAGATATCGGTGCGCTTGTCGGTGAACAGGCCGCGGGCCTGCTCGGGGGACATGTAGCCCGGCGTGCCGATGACCATTCCCTGCTGCGTCAGTCCCGGCGCACGGGTAATCGTCGTGGCGGAGGTCTGCTCGGCGGGCGCGTTGGTGGCGAGGCCAAAGTCCAGGACCTTGGCGATCCCCTCGGGCGTCACCTTGACGTTCTCGGGTTTGAGATCGCGGTGGATGACGCCGCGTTCGTGCGCGGCTTCCAATCCCTCGGCGATCTGCATGGCGATGCGCAGGGCCTCATCGACGGGGAGCGGGCCGCGTTCGAGCATGCGGCCCAGCGTGTTGCCGGGGACGAACTCCAGAATCAGCACGCGGCGGTGGTCGTGCTCCTCCAGCCCGTAGATCGCGGCGACGTTTTGGTGGTTGAGCGCGGCGAGGGTTCGGGCCTCGCGCTCGAAGCGCGCGAGGCGGGCGGGGTCCGCGGCGAAGGCCTCGGGGAGGACCTTGATGGCGACGGGGCGGTCCAGCCGCGGATCGCGGGCGAGGTACACCAGACCCATCCCGCCGCGGCCGACTTCGCGCTCGACGAGGTATGACCCGATGGTGGCGGGCATACCGACCTGGGAGGGGTTGGTGGAGGCGGAGGGCGGGGGGTTTGGGTGTGGATCGCTCAAGGAGGCGGATGGTACGACCAACCCGCCCGACCCGCAGTGGAACGGTTCCAGCCGGGTCGTCGCGGTACACAGGCGTGGCGCCCACGCCGGCAGCGGCAAAAAGAAACTCGCACCGAATGCCGCGCCGCAAGTCGTCATCCGCCCGCTCTGCGCGAAACCCGTGGGCGACCGTGAAGAAGCAGATGTCTCCGAGGAAGAACTCGGCGTGACGCAGCACTGCGGATGATGCCGTCTGCCCGTAAGTGCGGCATCCGTGCCGTGCAGGGACTTCGGGCCATTGCATGCACATCGCCGGAATCTCGCGAAACTCGATATGGCTTTGGTGCCGGGCCGGGCTCGTGGTAGAGTGAAGCACTCTCGGCTCTCACGGAAAGGACCGCGGATGGCTCGGTGGCATCGGGGCTTGGCACTCACGGCCTTTCTGGCCGCTGCACCATCGGCCATGGCCGTCGAACTCGTCGAGAACGGCGGCTTCGAGACTGGAGGCTTCTTTCCGTGGGTCGCTCCGTCTCCCGTTTTCAACCAGCAGCACTTTGTGGTGGTGACCAACAACGGGCATACGGGGACCGCCCACGCCGTCTTGTCTTCAACGCAGTTACGGTTCATGTCGCAGTTCCTCCCCACGACCGCAGGGCAGGACTACGAGCTGTCCTTCTGGCTGAGGAAGCCCTTGAACACCCCGAGTCAGTTCTACATCCGCTGGGAGGGCGCGTTTGTGTACAGCCAGTCAACGCTCCTACCCGATGGCATCAACTGGCACCGATTGACGATCCCCCTGCACTCCAACTTCGACGGCTCGCTTCTCGAGTTCGGACAGGACATCTTCCCCGCCGAATATCACATTGACGATATCTCCGTCGTCCCTGTCCCCGCCCCTTCCGCCGCGGCGGTGCTGGTGATGGCGGGCATCGCTTCGGCGGTTCGGCGGCGCAGGCGCCGGTGAGTGGCCATCCTTACTCGGATGAGCGGGTTCGATCCAGTTCAATCAACATGGCGTGCTTCATGAGCGCGGAGGCGGCGATCGATGCCGTTGCTCGCCTCGATGCAAAGCACGGGGCCATTGAGTGTGGATCCGCTCAGCGTGGGGAATGTCGCCGCGCTGTCGGGGTCGCCGAACTGGGTAGCGGTGAAGGTGCGGCCGATGTGCCCGGCGACGTTGATCTGGCCGATCCTGCCGCCGGCTGAGTCGCTGCTGTAGCCGCGGGCGATGACATCGCCACGGAGAGAGCCGCCTGTCAACTCGATCTCGTCGATATTCCCTGCATGGGCAACAATGGAAGCGACATCACTCGCGGCGGGGGTTGCAACATCACCCGCAACAATGATGCGATCAATATCGCTCGACTGCAGCTCGATCCGCCCGTGTTGACCCATCGAACCTGCATGCACGGCGAAGAAGGTCGATGCCGGGGCCTGGAAGTTGATGCGGGCATTGAGCTGGCCGTCGATCACGAGAAAGCTGAGCTTGTCCACGTTCAGGAACGTTTCGTTGGTGAATGTTCCTCCGCTCCCGATGAGGTCACCATTCAGGCGTCCATAGAGCCGAGTGTCAACGCCCACCGGTGCAGTGAACCCCCGCCACGTCGAGCAGCGCATGGCATTCCCCAAAGACATCTCGGTATCGTCTGCGGCGAACCCGCCTTCGCCAACCACGAAGTTGATTTGACTTTGCGGACTGCCGCTCGTGTTGAAGTCAATAAAGCCCACCGGCACCGCCGTGTCCGACGGGCTCGCGTACTCCATGTAGATATTGACACGCGCCGTCGCGTTGAGCAGGTTGATCGCCGACTCGACTGTCGCAGGAGAGTCGTCGTAGGTGACGGCGATCTCACCGCCCGACGAGTTGTACTCCTTCACCACCAGACGTGGCAGCGCGGCGCTTGTTTGGCTTGCAACAATGCACGCTATCAACACTGCGAGCATGAATCGAAAGTCCATCGTGATTCCTCCGGCGAGCGCCCCCCTCGAACAGCCAGAGTATCAGAATGACGGTGCCGGTGCCGGGAGAGGGAACGGCAGAAGCCAAGCGGAAGTTGTACGAATGACTAATGACCGGCGCTCCCCCAATCGCGGCGACGTGTGCCTGCTCTACACCCCATCCAGCGCCCGTGCCGTGCGCGCCTCGCGAGTAGTGTTCGTCGTACAGGTCCTCCTCCAGCCACTCCCTGTTCCCGCTCGCCGTGTCGAGCAGGCCCCAGGGTGACAGCGCATCCGGGTACGCGCCCAGCGGAACAAGCCGCGGGTTGAAACCCGGCACGATCTCCAGCCCCGCATTGCTCGTTGCGCCCGGCTCGCCCGGCCTGCCCGGCACCGGGGGCTCATCCGAGGCGTTCAGATACCGCCACCAGCCATCGAGGTTCGGGTTCGCCGGATCCCAGAACGCCGCCTTCATCCACTCATCCTGCGTGGGGATCCAGAACCGCGCACTCGGCTCGTGCGTCGGCGCATCGGTGTGCGGAGCGCCATCAGAGTCCCACGTCGAGGTGTCGTACGCCCCGCCCCACAGTGACGCCGGGTCGCTGCTCTTGCCGTTGTGCAGCCAGTTGCAATACAGCGCGGCATCCCGCCAGCGGACCCCGTTGAAGAGCCCGTTGTTTGCCCTCGACGGCAGGTAGGTATAACGACGCCCGGGTCCGCTGTAACTGCCGTCGGTCACGATGTCGAGGGGCGTGCTGCGCGTGAACGCCGTGACGCCAAAGAGGTGCGTCGGGAAGTCCGCCTGTACCGCGAAGGTGTTGACGAACTCCGTCCACTGTGCGACCGAGAGCTCCGTGTCGGCGATGCGGTACTCATAGCTCACGCTGCCACGGCCGATCGCCAGTTCCTGCGGCCGGTCCGGCGGCGGGTTCGGGTCGCCCGGGAACGCCGGGTTGCCCGGATGGGTAATTGTCGCCCATGTGAAATCGTAGTCGGGCGGGGTCTGGGCGAGGCACTCAGCGGAGGCGAGTACAAACGCTCCGACGGTCAAGGCAATGAACAAAGCACGCATGGCCGTCTCCGGTCTTGTTCCATTCAGCACTGCAGTTCACCAAGCCACCTTACCACATCGGTTGCGCCGGTCACGCGGCATTCACCCGTCGGCGACTCTCTCCTTTTCCCTTGATAAACACCCGTCCATACGCCATACTACGAACCATGGGCGGGGAACCCTCAACAACTCACCGGCTATCGCCGCGCGCTCCCCCTGCGGACCGATCGCGCTCGCACGCCGTCGTCACTCCGCATATCCCCACTGCCATACCCCCACTTCCAGTTGTCTTCGCGCACACAACCGTCTGCGCACTTCAATAACTCCTTGCAAGTCAATGCGTTCCTTCCGGCCGCGCGGCCAGAGGCGCCGGTCGTGGCACAGTCGCCTCAGAACAGGCGTCTGTACCACGGCACCCAGGGAAGAGAGTCAGTTGCGGCTCGCGTGGTCAAGTTCGATCAACATGGCGTGCTTCATGAGCGCGGAGGCGGCGGTCGATCCCGCGGCGAGCCAGCCGGGCCAGCCATCCAGGAAGGCACGCTTCGCGATGAGTTGCTTGAAGAATGCACCCGGCGGCGAGATGAGAAGCCGGAGATAGCTGCCGCGGACGCCCGCGGCGTGGAGGCTCGCGGCCATGGTGCGGCTGTGCGCGGCCTGCTTGATGAGGAAGTCGGCGAAGGTGGAGATGGAGTCGTGGCGGAGGGTGCCGGGGAGGCGCTGCGTGCGGGCGGCTGCATCGATCGGCGCGAGGACATCGTGCGGGTCGTGGCCGCGCCAGCCGCAGGTGCCGCGGCGGACAAGGCGGAGTCGCCACTCGGGCTGCCAGGCGTGGTTGAGCGGGGTGCCCTGGTAGTAGACCTTGCGGTTGAGTTCGAATCCGGCGATACCCGCATCATCGCGCGCAAGCGCATCGCGGATGGAGGCGAGAAGGTCCGGCTCGCACGATTCATCGGAATCCAGCGAGAGAATCCAATCGCTGGTGCAGGCTTCGAGCGCGAGCTGCTTGGTCTTCACATGCCCCAGCCAGGGGGAACGGATGATGCGGGCGGAGTGGGACTCCAGCTGCGCGATGGTGCCGTCGGTCGAGCCGGAATCGACCGCGACGATCTCGCCGCCGAACTCGCGCACAAGCCCCCGCACCGAATCCAGCGTGCGCGCGATGGTCTGCTGGTTGTCCTTGCAGACGATGGCGACGGAGAGGCTGGGCATCGGAAGAAAGCCTACCCGGGGCGGACGCGACGGAGCGGCGGCGGGGCCTACTTCGGGCCTTCCGGCTTCGGCTCGTCCTTCTTCTTGCCGCCGAGCAGATCGCCGATGCCCTCGATCAGCCGGCCCGGGCTCTGCAGGAGGTTGTTCCCTGTTTCCTGGAGGAACAGCCCGGCATCCACGCCCGCGCTGGGCTTGTCCATGCTGCCCTTGATGGTGATGGGGACCATGGTGGTGCGGTCGAGGATGTCGAGGCGGCCTCCGAGCCCGAGCTTGATGGGGCCCATGGCCTCATCGGTGAGGGCGAAGAAGGGAACGTAGGTCACGAGGTTGACACGCTTGTTGACCAAGTCCACGGAGCCGCGGGTCTCGATGCTGAACTCTCCGAGCGGGAGGCGGAAGCGGTCATACGTCGCGACGCCCTTGTCGATTCGGACGACGAAGGGCTCGACCTTGCGGCCGATCGCGCCGGATTCGCGTCCGCCGACGGCCTTGAGGAGCGAGCCCATGAAGGAGCTTGTGGTGAAGCGGGCAACGCCGAGATCGACGCTGATGACGCCGCTGAGTTTGGAAAGATCCTGATCCAGCGGGATGCTCAGATCGCTTGCCTGGATCATCGCCGGGTCATCGGAGGTGGTCTTCTCCATGCTGGCGACCAGGGGCAGGCTGCCGGCGAGCGTGCTGGTGAGCTCGGGCCGGATCTCGATGATCCGGACCTGCGTGGGCCCGCTCTGGGTGAACTGGCCGCGGCGCATGTCCCCCTTGAGCTGCGCTGTTGCGCGCGGGCTGGTGAGCGTGGCCTCGATGCTGCCTCGCGGACCGGCGGCGGCGCGGGACAGGTTGCGCGCGGTCGCGGAAGCGGAGACGGTGGGCCCGAGCACCTCGGCCATCAGCCCGCCCTGATTGGCGAGCTGGTCGATGAGGATGGTGGGGAACAGTGATAGATCGGCATCGAGATTCACGACGGCGTTGTCGGGCGTGGGGTTGCCCAGCGGATCGGCGATCGCCCGCATGGTCGCGGTGATCCTGGAGGGCTTGGCGGCGGGGCCTTCGCTCCCGGTGACTCCGTCGATGGTGATCGCGGCGTTGAGCACCCCGGGCATGGACTGCCGGATGGCGGGGGCGGAAGGATCCCAGCGGAGCCGGGCGGCGATGCCGTCCATCGCAACGGCGCGAGCGGGAGCGCGTGCGCCCTTGGCATCCGCCGGCGCGGGCACATCCATCGCGAGCCGTGGCGTCGTGATCTGGGCATCCAGATCAAAGACGTCGTGCCGGAGCGGGCCGGCGCCATCCCGGCCCACGGCGATCGCAAACTTCGTGAGGTTGATGGTGATGGCCGAAGTCTGCGTGACGCGCGTGGAGCTGTCGTCGGTGACGAGCAGGCTGTTGAGGAAGGAAGGCGCGGGGGTCCAGGTGATGTTGGAGGGCGCGGTGAGCGAGACGGCCTCTGCGCGGCGGGCGAGCGACACGTTTGCGCCGGAGATCGTCGGAGAGGCGATCTCGGCGACGATGCCGAGATCGGTTTGGCTACCCGCGACGGGCGTGATGCGGAGGGCGATGTTCGCCGAGTCTCCGAGCGCGCCGGTGATGAGCCCGTTGCGCTTGAGCAGCGCATCGACATTGGCCGTGTTGATGCCCGTCAGCGCGACGACGGCCTCGGGGGACGAGACATCCAGACCCGCCTTGGCATCGACGGAGACGGCGGCGATCTGCGCTCCCTCGCCGGTGCGGGCATCGGTCGTGAGCTTCAGCGTCGCGCGGTTGGCGGGGAGCGACCTGGCCGATTCGTCCGCGAGCGCGGCCATGGGAACGCGGGCCTGGGCCTCGAACTTGCCGAGGCGCGCGGTGGTGTAGGTCGTAGTCAGCGGAGCATCGTCGGTCGCGCCGGGCTCGGTGCCGATGGGGATGTTTCCCAGCGCGATCTCGCCCTCGGCGGCAAGCGTGGCGAAGAAGTCCTTGGCGCGGGCGAAGTCGGGCTCCAGCGCGCCCTCGGCGGTCTTCTTCAGCGGGACCACGATCGCCTCGGGCATGCGCAGCCAGAACTTGGTGCGGCTGTTGAGCGTGATGGGCTCGGCGGGCGCGGCGGCAACCACAGGTTCACCGGCGGGGTCGATCACGGCCGGGGGCTCGGCCGGAACGGCCGCGGCGGCGAGGATGGCATTGACGGATGCGGGCTCGGCAACAAGGAAGGTGGTGCCGCCGGTGAGGGCGGCCTCGGTTGGGGAGAGGCGCAGATACAGGTCCGAGCCGAGACCCTGCGACTGGGTGGCAAGCTGCACACGGACGACCTGGCCGGTGCCGCCGCCCTGGGGCTGGCCGAGGGTGATGGTTGCATCGGCACCGGAGCCGATCGCGCCGGCGATGGATTGGGCGATGGCGGCATCGAGCTCGCTGCGCCTGGCGGTCGATGTGGGGGCGTACTTGGCGAGCGCGGGGAGCGCGGCCAGGAGCGACGGCGGAACCGCGCTTGCCTTGACCTGGCCGGCGAGCTTGAGCGCGAGCACGCTATCGAGACCGGAGGCGGCGGGGAGCGCGCCGGACTTCAGGCCGTCGGCGGTGAGGTTGGCCGCAAGGGACATGGGCGCGGCTGCGCCGGTTGTGGATGCGCTCGCTTCGAGATTGATGGCGGGCGCCTGGCCACGAGAGAGCGCAAGGGCGAGCTGCGCGCTGGAGATGGTGATCGGCTCGGCGTTGATCGCGGGCTGGGTGTCGGTCGCGGGGGAAGGCGGGAGGGTTGCGCCAACATCGGTGATCGCGAGGGAGACCTTGGCATCGACCGCCGCGAGCGGGGCATCGGCACCGCCCTCGGCGGTGAGCCGGTCGAGCGAAGCGGCGAGATCGGTGACGGTGAGTTGAACACCTGTGCGACCGCTGAGCGTCAGCGGCGCAGGTGCGGCGCCATCGCCGGCGAGCAGCCGCCGGGCGAGGGGCGCGGCGGAATCGATGACGACGCGGATGCCGTCGCCGGTGGAGCGGAGCGTGCCGGATTCGAGCCGCGCGGCGACATCGGCGTTCAGGTTCGCGGAGCGGAGCGCGATGGTTGCGTTGGTTGGCGGAATGGCGGCGAGGCCGGTTGCGTCGGCGGGGGCCTTGGCGGAGGCATCCGCCTGCGCGTTGACCGTCAGGTCGAGCTTTGGACCGGCATCGAGCGCGAGGTCGATGGGCAGGTTCATCGCGCTGATGAAGGGCTGGATGAGGGCGGTGGCGAACTGCTTGAGGGCGACATCGGCCGTGATTGCGCCGACCGGGGCCGCCTTGTCCTGCAGGGCCTGGAGACGGCCCTGAGAATCGAGCAGGCCCGCGGCGGAAGCGTTGATGGTGAGGTCGCCGGCGGACTTGCCATCGAGGGTGGCGCTGGTCGCGCCGGAGATGGTGACCGGGGCGGCGAGATCGGCGGCATCCACAACGATGCGCAGCGGCTGGGCGGCGAAGGGCGTGAGCTGCTTCGCGGCGGGGGCATCGGGCGTGGCGTTGGGGGCCGGAAGAGAGACCTGGCCGGCCATCGCGCCGACATCGACGGTGATGCGCGCGCCGCCGGAACGGAAGTCGATCGTCGCGGGGTCAAGGGGCTGCCCGCTGGTCGCGCCCGCGGGGATGGGGATGCGGAGGGAACTCACGGCGAGTGCGAGGGAGGGACCGGCATCGAGCGTGAGGTTGGCGGAAGCCTGCTCGATCGCGCCGGCGGCCTGCGGCAGCCGGGCGACAAAGCCGGTGGAGCGGATGCTTGCGGAGATCGCGGGCTTGGCGGCATCGACTCCGACGAGCACGCCATCGGCGAGCTTGAGATCCGCATCGGCCGTTGCGCCGGGGGAGCGGAACTGGAGGTTGATGGTGGCCGCGGCGAGGTTGCCGTCGATCCGGAGCGTGGTGTCGGAGGCCGCGCCGAGACCTTCTTCGAGCGCGCCGCCGAACCCGCCGAGGGCATCGATGAGCGCACTGGGGAGGCCGGTGGCATCGAGCGCGATGGTGGCCCGCTCGAGATTTTCCGGAGAGAAGCCCGCCGGTCCGCTGGCTTTCTGCTGCTTTGCGCTCGCATCGAGCTTGATGACGGCCTTGGTCGCGGCTGCCCCGTTGCCGGAGACGACATCGGCCGTCAGGTCTGCCTTGGCGGTGAGGGACCCCTGATCGAGGTTGACGTCGATGGGTCCGGTGAGCTTCTGGACACCCAGTTCCGGCCCGAGCTTGCCCGCGGCATCCTGCTCGCGGATGGTCGCATCGAGCTGCGCGACCTGCAGCACAACCTTGATGTTCGGGATCGTGGCCGCCTGGGCGCTCGGGCCTCCACCACCACTCCCACCGGCTCCGCCGCCCGTTGGGGCAGCGGATGGGACGCGTGGCGCGATGGCGGCATCGAGGTTGGTGGAGCCATCGGGCTTCCGAACAAGGTCGATGTCGCCGCGGAGCGTCACGGTGCCGAGGTCGATCGCGGAGGCGGACCACCAGCGTCCGGAGACGATCTGCCAGAGGGAGAAGGGGGCATCGATGTTGACAGTCGCGACCTGCTGGCCTTGCGGATCCAACAACTGGACGGGCCCTGCCTCCACGGGAGAGAACCAGCCGAGCGCGACGCGATCGACTTTGACGGACCCCTGGATGCTGCCGGCCGCGGCGGACTCGACGATGCCCGGCGCGAGGCGCGAGGCCACCCAGGGGCCGATCGCGACGGCCGCGACGATCAGGATGAGCAGTACAAAGAGGATGCGAAGGGGCCAACGCCGGGCGCGGCGTGGCTTGTCGATTGGTTGTGCTTTGGACATGCGATTCCCTCCCGAGCATGTGAACCGTCTGTAGAACTGTACCGGCCAAGGGGCGGAGGGGTCGCTCTATGTTTGCTTTTTGTTCGCAATTTTTCGACAACGTCCCGCTGGATCACCAGATTCCTGCATGAACGCCACCTTTTTCGGGTGGTTTCTACCAGGGCATGACCTGGGTGACGGCGTGCGGGGAGGCTTGGCGCGGGGCCGCGGGCGGCGGACCGTGCCGGAGCGTGTAGAGGGGCACCTGCCACGGACAGTTGATCCGGAGGCCGTCGAAGACACCGTCGCCGACGCCGCGGGAAATGCAGCAGAGGGTTTGGCCGAGGCGGAGAACACCCGATGCGAGGTGGGCGGGGACATCGCTTGAGGTGTGCGGCGCGAGCCGGGAGGAGATGCGGATCTGCCCGGCGTGCGTGTGGCCGGCGAAGACGAGTGGGAAGCCGAGACTGGCGGCGGGAATGAGCGCGGTGGGGTAGTGCGCGAGCGCGATCGTCAGGGCGGGATCATCGCACTGCGGATCGTCAAGAGTCGCGGCGACAAAGTCTTCCGGCCAGTCGAGACCGACAACTTTGAGGAGTGGATGGGGTCGTGACCACACGGGTGCGCGTCCGGGGCCACCGAGCCAGGTGATGCCGCGCACGCGACGTGATTCGATGAGGAGTCGGGTGGAGTCGTGGTTGCCGAAGATGCCCAGCGCGCCCAAGCGGGGCGGCTGCCACGCCTGAGCGAGTCGGCTGAGTGCATCGATGGCCGCGGCTTCGTGGCCGGGTTCATCCATGTAATCGCCGGTGAGGAGGATGAGGTCGGCGGGGGTTGCGGCGACGGCGCGGAGCAGTCTTTGGAAACGGTCGGTGGCGTGCGCGATGCGGCGGATGTGCAGATCGGAGAGATGAAGGATGCGAAGGCCATCGAGGCCTTGCCCGGCATCGAAACTTCCGGACGGCACGCGCGGGTGCGGCAGTTCGAAGGCCTCGACGGGCTCGGGGGGAATCGGGGTTCTGAAGGAAGGGGTTTGCACGGGGGTCGTTGTTCGTCGGGGTGGCGGGGGTTAGCATTCGCGAGCGCCCGTGGATTTGGGCGGTAGAAGCACAGTTGGACGGGGTTGGGGCGGAGGCGTGGGGAAGCACGGAGGTCCGCGATGAGCGTGATGGTAACAAAGCGTCGGATGGCAGCGGGTGTGGTGGTGGCTGTCGTGAGCCTGGTGTGCGTGGGGACGGCCGCGGTGACCGCATCGATGGCGATGTTTGCTGCTCCGCCCAAGGGCGCGACGGTTGCAGTGGTTGATCTGGAGAAGCTGATCAACGGCCTGGATGAGAAGCGGGCAAAGGGGGAGGAGTACAAGAAGGTCTTTGACGCGAAGCAGAAGGAACTGGAGAATCTGCAGAAGCAGATCCAGGAGCGCGGCACGGCGATGCAGGCGATGCCCGCGGGCGCGGGCCGCACCAAGGCGGCGGAGGAAGTTCGCGAGATGATTTTCCGTGGCGAGCTTGAGGCGAAGCTGGCGAGCCGCCGGCTGGACAACCAGCAGGCGGACCTGTTCCGCGATCTGTACCTGAAGGTCGATGCGGCGGTGGAGGAGATCTCCAAGCAGAACGGGTATCACATGGTCCTGGTGAGCGATGAGGGGGCGGAAGTCCCGGAGAACAGCAGCTCGGAGAACGTGCTGCGGGCGATCACCATGAAGCGGATGATGTACGTGGCGAAGGAGCTGGACATCACCGACGAGGTGATCAAGTACATGAACAACACGTACGCGGCGGCGGGCGGGAAGGCCCCGCCGGTTGCGAGCGTCAAGCCGTGATGGACGGCACGCTTGAGAGTTTGAACTGACCAGAGGGCCGCTCCGCAACCGGGGCGGCCTTTTTTCCGGACCGGGGCCGGGGGGGCCGGGGCGGGCGGGGGGGCCGTAGCGGACGCGGCGAGATTCGCGTCGTGTTTGCAAGAGCGATCATCGTGGGCGACATGGATACACGGATGTCGTTCAAAAACACTGCCGCTGTGGGCGGTCGTGT
Organism: Planctomycetota bacterium; assembly: GCA_023432465.1. GTDB lineage: Bacteria > Planctomycetota > Phycisphaerae > Phycisphaerales > UBA1924 > JAHBXL01. The sequence goes on from JAEYUO010000034.1 coordinate 14,261, forward strand.
GCCGGGACGGAGCGGACCGGTGATGCCGGGAGCGGGTCCGCAGAAGTCGCGGCTGTCGGCCGAGGAGTTTTCTCGCCTGTTCGAAGAGCACTGGCGGTTGCTGTGGTGCGCTTCGGCGGCGGTGCTGGGCGATCGGTCAAACGCCCAGGATTGCGTGCAGCAGGCCGCGGTGATCGGGCTGGAGCGTTTGGAGACGTTTGACGCGGGGACGAGCTTCGCGGCATGGATGACGCAGATCGTGCGGCATGTGTCGATGAACGAGGCACGGAAGCAGCGACGCAGGCGGACCAGCAGCGTGGAGAACGAGACGTTGGATGCGCACGAGGGAACATCGGGAGGCATCGAGAGCGGCCAGGGCGTGACCAGCCGGGGCACGCTGACCCTGGATCAATCGAGCTTTGACGATGAACTCGCGGGCGCGCTGCAAGGGCTTGATGAGACGGCGAGGTCGTGCCTGCTGCTGCGGGTGGTGACGGACCTGCCGTATCGGGAGATCGGACTCGCGCTGGGCATTCCGGAGGGCACGGCGGCGAGCCATGTCCACCGTGCAAGGAAGGCGCTTCGTGAGCGTTTGTCGGATTCGGCCGGTCGTGGTGCAGGGGAAAGGAGTTCGCAGTGAGCGGCTCTGCTGAGGAAATGCTGTCCGCGCGGATCGAGATGTATCTGCGCAACGAGATGGACGGGGAGGATCGGGCCGCGTTTGAGCGGGAGATGCTGCGCGATCCGGCGCTGCGCGCGGAGGTCGAGCTTGAGCGCACGATCAGCGAGCGGCTGCGCGCGATGTATGCCCCCCCCGCCCCGCCCGCCCTCCCCACGCCCGTCGCCCCTGTGGCGACCGCGGCATCGGGAGTCGCGGGGAGCACGCGGGGACCGGCGACCCGGCCGTGGGTGCGCATTGCCCTGGGCATCGCGGCCGTGCTGGCGATCGCGGCCGGGGTGCACTTCTCGGGCGTGCTGGGGCCTGCGCCGGGAGGCACAAAGGCAGATGCGATCCTGGCGAGGTTGGAGCGGACGGGCTTTGAGCCCGCGTGGGCGTGCGAAGATGATGCGGAGTTCGTGCAGTACACGCGCGAGAAGTTCGGGCAGGCGTTCACCGTCGCGCCGGCGAGCGGTGTGCAGGTGATCGGGTGGGACTACTGCTCGGGCGTGTTGGGGGATGAGGCGGGGGTGATGATGGTGAATCTGGGGGAGGAGGAACGGGCGATCGTGATTGTCGATCGGAAGTCGCACGACCGGCCGGTCGAGATCGATGCATCCGGGGGTCTGCGGGTGCACCGGCTGAGGGTGGGCGGGGCGGTGCTGTATGAGGTTTCGAAGCGCGAGTCCCCGGCGGTGCTGCCGCTGGTGAGCAGGGTGGATTGAGCGGCGCGGCCGGAGGGCCGGGGTCGTTATACTCGGGGCATGAAGCTCATCGCCGACGAACCCCAGGTTGAAAAGCTGCTTGATGTGCTCGCCGCGGATATCCGCAAGGCGACCGGCGACCCGGCCAAGCTGGCGTTCATCGGCATCCGGCGGCGGGGCGATGTGGTGGCGGCGAAGCTGGCCCAGCGGCTGGGCGTGACGGATGTGGGCTCGATTGATATCACGCTGTACCGGGACGACCTGTCGGAGACGGGCGCGGCAGCGCGGGTGGGAAAGACGTCGATCCCGTTTGATGTGGCGGGGCGCGAGATCGTGCTGTGCGATGATGTGCTGATGACGGGGCGGAGCGTCATGGCCGCGCTGCGGGAGATCCTGGATTTCGGTCGGCCGAGCCGGCTGCGTCTGGCGGTGCTGGTGGAGCGGCCGGAGCGGGAGATCCCGATTCAGCCGGAGCACTCGGCGCTGAAGCTGGAACCGGGGCCGGGGGAGAAGGTGGATGTGCGGCTGATGCCGCAGGATGAGATGAACCGGATCACGATCAATCCGAGGGAGTGAAAAGGCGGTCCTGTGTGCTGCGGTCCTGAGTCCTGAGCCGGGGGCAGGGACGTCGGGACGGCAGGACTCAGGACTCAGGACTTGGATACCCTTCTTCTGAATGACCACCATGAGCGTCGCCCCGCCCGCAGCCGACGTCCAGACCGGTGACCCGCAACCGGTTCACTGGACGCACCGATCGCTCTTGGGGTTGCAGGGGCTGAGCGCGGAGGAGCTTCGAACGCTGCTGAAGACCGCCGCGGGATTCGCGGAGGTGTCGGGCAGAAGCGTGAAGAAGGTTCCGGCGCTTCGGGGGAAGGTGGTGGCCAATCTGTTCTTCGAGGACTCGACGCGGACGCGGCTGAGCTTCACGCTCGCGGCGCAGCGGCTGAGCGCGGATGTGATCGACCTGACGAGTTCCGGCTCGAGCGTGAGCAAGGGCGAGAGCACGGTTGACACCGCGCGGAACGTCGAAGCGATGGGGGTCGATGCGCTGGTGGTGCGGCACAAGTCGTCGGGCGCGCCTGGGCTGGTAGCGGCGGGGGTGAAGTGCTCGGTGATCAACGCGGGTGACGGCAAGCATGAGCACCCGACGCAGGGATTGCTCGACATCTACACGCTGGCGGAGGCGAACGGTCGGCTGGAGAGCTTTGACCTTTCGGGCTTGCGGGTGGCGATTGTGGGGGATGTGGTGAGCTCGCGCGTGGCGCGGTCGAACATCGCGGGGCTGACGAAGCTGGGCGCAAAGGTGGTATGCGTCGGACCGGGGACGCTTGCGCCCAGGAGCATGGAGACGCTGGGGTGCACGGTTGATGATGACCTGGAGGCGGTGCTGCCGACGGTGGATGCGGTGAACATGCTGCGGATTCAGTTTGAGCGGCACGGCGAGGGCGCGGCGGGCGCAAAGCCCGGTTCCGAGCCGGCACGCGCCTCCCCCGCGTTCCCGAGCACCCGCGAGTACTCACGCGGGTATGCGCTGACGGTGGAACGGGCGCGGATGCTGAAGCCGGGCGCGATCGTAATGCATCCGGGTCCGATGAATCGCGGGATCGAGATCGCCGACGAGGTGGCCGATGGCCCCAAGAGCGTGATTCTGCGTCAGGTGGCCAACGGGCTGGCGGTGCGGATGGCGGCGTTGTATCTGTGTGTGTCTCGGGGCTGAGTGGTGAAGAGCGAGCGGTGATTGGGGCTGATTGGGTGCCTTTCACCCGTCACTGATCACCCTTCATCGATCACCGGGCATCCCCGCATACCCTTCCTCATGACCGTTCCCCGCGTTGCAATTGTCGGCCGCCCCAATGTCGGCAAGTCGTCCCTCCTCAACATGCTGGCGCACAACAAGGTGTCGATCGTGGACCCGACGCCGGGCACGACGCGCGACCGCGTGAGCATCCTGGTCGAGCTGACGCATTCAGATCAACCATTGCCTGATCACGGCGGGATCGTGCGGACGATCGAGCTGACCGACACCGGCGGGTACGGGGTGTATGTCGCCGAGGGTCGGCGGTATGACGATGTCGGGTCGGACCTGACGCGGCTGACCAAGGACATCGAGCACCAGATCTCCGAGGCGGTGGCGGGGGCCGACCTGGTGCTGTTTGTGATCGATGCGCAGGCCGGCGTGACCGCGGCGGATGAGCAGATCGCGAGGCTGCTGCGCGAGCGTGTGCTGGGTCGCAAGAGCAACCCGAACCTGCGCGTGATCGTGGTGGGGAACAAGACCGACGGCCCGCGCTGGGAGGCGCACGCGCTGGAGGCCGCGGCGATGGGATTCGGGCAGCCGCTGGCGGTCTCGGCGAAGAACAACTACTTCCGGCGGGACTTCATCGATGCGCTGTACGAGGCGGTGGCTGAGCTGCCGGGGCAGGAAGACTGGGGCGCGGCGGATGCGGCGAGCGCGAAGTCGCAGGCGGCGGGGGAGATGCACATCGCGATCATCGGCAAGCGGAACGCGGGGAAGAGCACGCTGGTGAACGCGCTGGCGGGCGAGGAGCGGGTAATCGTCTCGGAGATCGCGGGGACGACCCGGGACGCGGTCGATGTGCGGTTTGAGATGGACGGGCACACGTTCGTCGCGATCGACACGGCGGGGCTGCGCAAGAAGAAGAGCTTTGCGGACCGCATCGAGTGGTTCGCCTTTGACCGGGCCCAGCGGAGCGTGGACCGGGCCGACATCGTGCTGCTGCTGATCGACGCGACCGAGCCCACAAGCCAGGTGGATCAGCACCTGGCGCAGATGATCCGCAAGTCGTTCAAGCCGTGCGTGCTCGTGGTGAACAAGTGGGACCTTGTGGAGGGCAAGCGCGCCGCCGAGGGCCCCAACCGCGGGCGCGAGATCACGCCGGAGGTGTATGAGGAGTATCTGCGCAAGGAGCTCAAGGGCTTGCCGTTTGCGCCGATCGCGTTTGTCTCGGCGGACAAGGGGGAGAACGTCAAGGAGACGATCCGTCTGGCGATCGAGCTGTTCGAGCAGTCGAGCAAGCGGGTCTCCACGGGCAAGCTCAACCGCGTGCTGCGGAACATCCTCGCGACGCGGGGGCCGTCGAGCAAGCTCGGCACGTTTGCCAAGGCGTTCTACATCGCGCAGGTCGCGGTGCGTCCTCCGACGATCGTGCTGGTGGTGAACACGCCGGGGCTGTTCAGCGTGAACTATCAGAAGTTCCTGCTCAACCGGCTGCGCGAGGAGCTGGAGTTTGGCGAGGTGCCGATCAAGCTGCTGATCCGCGCCCGCAAGCGTGCGGAGCTGGATGATCTGCTGTCGGGTCGCCACGCCGAGAGCAAGGGCCGCGGGGCGGGCCTGGGCGAGGATGGCGACAACGATGCAGCACTGCTGAGCCAGTTCGGTACAAGTCTTGAGGGCCCGGGCGATGAACCGGACATCGAGGTGCCGTTCGGGGATGAGGATGGCGAGGATGCGCGGTCGTTCTTCGAGGACGACGCCCCCGCGCCGAGCAAGCCGGCGCGTGTGAAGCCCGGGCGTCCGGCGCCGCAGGCCGCGAAGCCGGCGGCGGCCCGCGGCAAGGCCAAGGCTGCTCCGGCCGAACCGCGTCGCGGCAAGGCTCCCGCGAGCATCACCAAGAAGCAGGGCGGCGTGCGAAGAAGCGGGCGCGGCAGACGGTAAAGTCTCTTACTCTTCGGAGGTTTTCCATGATCGGCTTTGCGAGGTCATTCGCGTTCGCGGCGGCGGCGACAGCAGTCATGGGTTTGGGGGCGCACGCCCGGGGAGAATCGCAGCAGCCCGGCGCGACGAACCCGCAGGCCGGGGCGGCGGCAATGCCGCCGGAGGTCCGCACGGTTCTCGACCGAGCCAAGCGTGCGTATGACGCGGCGGGTTCGTATCGGGACCGCGCGGAGGTGACGTTCGACCTGCGCGGCAAGGACAGTGCGGGGGATCTGATCGAGCAGAGCACGACCAACGAGATCGAGTTCCTGTTTCAGCGACCGGGCAGGTTTGTCGTCCGCACCGATGAGATGCGCATCGTCTCCAACGGCACGACGGTCTGGGCCATCATGGAGCAGATCGGCCAGTTCACCGAGTCGAGTGCGCCGAGCGATGTCGGCCTGGTCGGGAGCGACCCCGTCCTGAGCCTGCTGCACCAGCACCGGCCCGCGCTGGTGCTGCTCAGCCCGCCCGCGACGGCCGCGGATCGGTTTTTCCGTGCGGGGACCACGTTTGAGCGGGCGCTGCCCGAGCCGCGCAACGGCCAGCCGGGCGTGCGGATCAGCGGGATCACCGATCCGGCGATGCCGGGGATGGGCGCCTCGCCGTACTCCGCGTGGTTCAGCGATCAGACGGGGCTGCTGGAGGAGCTTCGGATCGATCTCACGCGGACGTTTGCGAGCATGCTCGTGGGCGCGCCGGAGGATGACATCCCCGGGACGCCCAAGACCGTCGACAAGGCGGAGTTGCTGTACGCGTTCTCGAGCATCCGGGTGGACCAGCCTGTCCCGGCCTCGACGTTTGAGTACACGCCGGCCGCATCCATGCGGAAGGTCGAGACGTTTGAGCTTGGCGCGCCGCGCGGCGCCGCCCAGATGGCGCTGATCGGCCAGGAGGCCGCGGTTTTCGCCGGGCAGACGCTGGCCGGGGATGAAGTCTCGCTGGACGCGCTCCGCGGCAAGGTTGTCGTGCTGGATTTCTGGGCGATGTGGTGCGCGCCGTGTGTTGCCGTTCTGCCCCAGGTGCAGCGGGTCGCGGAGCGGTTCGCCGGACGCAACGTGGTGGTGATCGGCATCAATCAGGACCGCGCCGGAAGCGAAGAGAAGGTGCGCGAGTTCCTCGCCGCCAGGAGCATCAACTTCCGCCAGATTCTCGACTTTGAGGGCGAGCTGGGCGAGGCGTACCGCGTCTCGGCGATCCCATGCACGGTGATCATCGACCCGAAGGGAGTCATCCAGGACATCGACCTGGGCGGGCATCAGAACCTCGAGGAGTCGCTCTCGGAGCGAATCGAGACGGTGCTTCGCGGCGAGTCCATCCACGGCCCGGAGGCGCTGGCCCGCTTCGCGCAGGGGGTTGATGACCGGCAGATCGTGGATGACGACACTGGTCCGTCGGATGCGCCCGCGGTCGGGCCGGAGACGATCAACGCGCAGCTGATCGCCGACGGGGAGCGGACACAGGGAGTTTCCGCCGCGGCGGGGGCGAGGATGACCGATGTCGACGGGGACGGAAAGGCGGAGTACATCGCGCCGGACTATTCGAGCGGCGGCCTGGTGGTTTTGTCTCAGGACGGCGAGCTTGTGAAGAAGGTTCGGCTCCGCGGCGCGCCGCGCGGGTTCATCGGCTATGCCGCGCCCGCGGCGATCGCCGGTCCCCGCGGGTGGCTGGTGGCGACGGCGGAGGGGTACACCGAGGCGCCCAACGCGGTCGTTCGGTATCACGACTCTGAGGGCGAGCTTGCGTGGTCGTTCACCATCCCGACGCCGGCGGGGATCGCCGCGCAGATCCCGTTCGTCGAGGCCGCGGACCTTGACGGCGACTCGCGCGCGGAAGTGGTGGTGCTGGCGATGCTCTTCCCGCGCGGCGGCGGGGGCAACCCGGCGGCGAACAAGGCGTGGCTGTTCGTTCTGGACAGCGCCGGCAACACGCTTGCCGCGAAGCAGGTCGGGAGCATCGCGACGGGGGCGTTCATCACCTCGCCTGGAGACAAGGACCTCCGAACGATTGTCGTGATGGCGGACAACGCGGTGAAGCGGTTCACGTTTGATAACCGTCGGCGATAAGCCGCCGCGAGCGGCGATCAGTGTGCGGCCTGCGATCCGCGTGTCGCCGGAGAAGTTCCGACGGGCGCGCGGCTCCTGGCCAGGAATGCGAGTGACACCGCGCCGCCGAGCAGGAACGCGATGAGTTCCGCGGCGGTGACCATCAAAACGATCAGGCTAAAGGCGTCGAAATCGACCCCTGCGAGCACCTTTCCGATGAGCCCGGCGGTGCCCGCCTCGCGGAGGCCGAGTTGCCCCGCCGGCGAGACCGAGCCAATCAGGTAGTAGGTGCTCCCGGCCAGGAGCGATTCGTCCCACCGGATGGCGCGCCCGACAATGGCGGCGGCGACCATGAAGCGCGCGGATTGGACGACCAGATCCGCCAGCCGCCACATCACGACACGCAGCACACCGGCCGGAGAGCCGAGCATCCGCGTCCCCTCGTGGATGCGGTCGAGCATCGCGCTGTCCCGCAGCCGTCGCGGCATGGGCACGGACTTCCACACCCACGTGATGAGCACCCACCCCCGGCCCGTCCCCGCGAATGTCGCCGTGCCGATGACCGCGCCGCAGAGCACAGTGATGCCGCCGACGCTGGCGAGCCACCACGCGGCATCGACGCGCCCCCGCCACACTCCGGCGAGCAACACCGGCCCAAGCACGCACAGCATGATGACGGCCATCGATCCCATCCACGCGCCGATCGTGAGCAAGGGCACGCCGTTGCGGCGATTGTGTGTGAGGATGCGGAAGATCAGCCCCAGCTTGAAGGGCATGTAATTGCCCAGCGAGGCGATGAAGTTGATGGTGACGACATCGAGCACGGGCAGGCGGCGGACAGGCGACACCGCGGCGTGGAACGCAAGGGAGTTGAAGACCGCGCTCAGCAGCGAGAGGGCGACGAGCGAACCGGCCTGCCACCACGGCGCTGCGGCGAGCTTCCTGAGCTGCTCACTGTTCTCCGGAGAGAGCGCCCGCGCCCCGCACCACCACAGCAGCGCGAGCCCGAGCGCAAAGCCCAACAGATTCAACGCCACCGCGAGGCGCGATCTGCCCGCGGGTGCGGCGATCAACTCGCTCTCCGTGGGCTGGGCGGCTTGGCTGACGGGATCGCTCATGGCTTGTCTTTATCGGCCAATTCGTCGAGCCGGACGAGCACGCGGGTGGGACGGTCTCGGACAGACCCGGGAACCGTCCACACCTTCACCGGCACACACCCGGCCCGGGGGTGTGAGAGCCAGGCCTGTATCTTGTCGAGCGTCACAGCAGGATCGAAGTATTGGTCGCGGTCGATCAGCCTCGCCAGTTCATCAAAGTTGATGAGCACCAGACCGATTCCCCGCTCGCGCAGGTCACGGGTCCACGCCTCGGGATCATCGGACGATGCACGGATGACATCGCCGAGCGGCGAGGTATCCCACGTGGTGTGGTACACGACCCCGGCCTCCGGCCCGCCGGTTGCTCCGAGGTAGTACAGCGGTGTCGCATCGCCGAGCAGGTACACCGCGGCGGGCTCGCCGGGCGCAAAGTCCTGTTCGCGCGCCAGCAGGGCGGACCGCACCAATCCGCCGAGCGTGCCGGGCTGCACAGCGAGGTTGATGAGTTCGTACGGCCCGGCGGCCTCGTGGAGCGTCGCGGCCTGTTCGAGCGGCGAGAGATCGGGGTAGATGCTCTCGCCGCGATGCGATCCGGTGAACTCCGCCACTCCGCCGATGAGCAGGGCGTTGGGCGCGCCGCCACGCTGCTGGAGGAAGCCCAGCACTGCGCCCCACGGCATGACCAGCAGGAGCGCGAGCACCCCGTACGACACGAGCCCGCTCCGCAGTCGCTTCTCGGGCGTGCCCGGCTGACCGCCCCCTGCAAACGCGACGGCGATTCCGATCCCCAGCAGCATCGCCATCGGCGCGATGAGCGGGACCAGGAATCGCGACTGCAGGTGGGTGAAGAACAGCCATGCGAGCAGGCCGCATGCCACACCGCCGATGAGCAGCAATGTCACCTTGCGCGTGCGGGCCTCGCACACGCCCACGACCGCCGCGGCGAGCGCAAGCCAGGGTGTCGCCCCCCACTGCCCGTGCAACCAGCCGCGCGATGTGAAGAGCATCGAGACCCGGTCGAGGAGCGATCCGTCGAACGCGTGCATTCGCGCGTGCCGGACTGCCTGCTCAGCGGTCCAGTGGCCGGTGCCCAGCAGTTCCGCGGCGAAGGGGAACACCGGGTTCCCCGCGGCGAGTGCGTTGCGAACCAGCCACGGAACGATCGCGATGATGCCGCCGATGCTCCCCGCGATGACCGCGCCCGCGCAGGCGCGTGCCCATGCTCGAGATGACGGGCTTCGTTGGACGCCGAGCATGAGGATGCCCACCGCCGGGCCGACAAGCAGGAGCGCGGTGGGCTTGCAGGAACTGGCCAGGCCGACCAGCAGGCCGATCCCCGCGCACCGAACCCACCGGCCGACAGGGGGCGATGGGCCAGTCGCACGGTCGACGCACAGCAGCATCGCTCCGGCGATATTCAGCACCACACCCATCTCGTTGTATGCCAGCGATCCGCACACGATCGTCCACCCGGTGCTGAGCACGGTGATCGCCGCGACGAACCCTGCGATCGTACTCTGGGCATCGTTCGCACCGACGCTCCGGGCGACGGCCCACGCACACCGTCCGCACAGAATCGCGGCGAGAATGCCGATGAGCGCGTGCAGGAACTGGCACGAATACACCCACACACCGTCGCCGCCGAGCATGCGGTCCACAACCCCGCCTCGCCCGGTCGCGCCGCCCCCCACCATCATCTGCCCCACATGAAGATACCCCGCCTCGACGTACCCCGGGAGGTAGGAATACACATTGTGAGCAGCCGGTTGAAGCCCATTCGCGGCCCACTCCTTGGGCAGTTGCAGGTGATAGCTCAGCGCGTCATACGCGCCGAACTCCGACTCCCACAGCCACCCCGGCGCGTTGGCCGAGGCGACAGCAAGCGTCGCGAGCCCCGGTGCTGCGAACAGCGCAAGCCACGGCAGAGCCGGCCACTCTTCAGGCGCGAGTTCGCCGCGGAGCATTTGATCGAGCAGGAGCCCAATCCCACACGCGGAGACGGACCACGCCACCAGCCGCGGGGCGATCCCGTCGCCGCTGAGCAGCCCGAGGCACCCAAGCAGGTGCGAGACCCAGAGCATCAACCCCACGCCGAGCGCGCTCTGAATCCAGAGTCTCGAATCGAGTCCGCGCGCAAGCATCGCGGCGGGAATCCGCCCGACCCCGATCGCCCCGAGCATGTACGCCAAGGCGAAGAGGCCCCCGTGCAGGGTGATGGAGATGGAAGAGAGCACTCCGACCGCCGCAGACCCTGGCGCGACTTCCGGTCCGTGCCCGGTGGCGCTCAACACGCAGATGATCACGAGCGTCAACCCACCGAGCGCGATCGCCGGGCCCATGCCGCGGCCGGGCTTCGCGCGAGGTTGTGGGGCGGCGGGGCCGGACATTGAGTGGAGTGTAGTTGATCCCTGGCGGGCACTTCTCCTGCGACCGGCCATGCGGCCCCGTCGGCAAGCCCCCTCACACTTCGGACACGCTCCTCAAGACTTGCCACATCCCCTACCCTTGCGGCGTGAATCTCCCGCCTCTCAAGCCCATCCCGCCGCAAGACCCCGGCGATGATGACATCCGCATCATCGAGCCGCTGTGCGCAGTCTTCCGGCGGAAGCTCAAGTCCGAGGGGCTGAAGTACACCCCGGAGCGGGCGTACATCCTCGATGCGATCATGCGTCGGGCGATGGAAGCCGATGCCGCGGCGAGCGAGCCCGCGAAGCCCAATGGCTCGCCGTTTGCGTCCGCCGCCGCTCCCGCGAGCCGGCCGGGCAGCAAGGGTCCGGGCAAGACGGGCCAAGGCCCTACGGGTGTGCGCAAGGGCGGCGTGTTCGAGGCGGAGGAACTGGTCGAGGCCATGCGGAAGCAGGGCTTCAGGGTGTCCCGCGCGACAGTGTACCGGACGATCAAACTGCTGGCGGAAGCGGGGATCATCCAGCAGGTGCTGTTTGACACCGATCAGGCGCACTACCAGCTCGCGTATGGCCGCGCAAGCTCGGGCCTGCTGGTGAATGTCGATACCAACGAGATCACACCGATCGATGTGCCGGAGTTGGCGGCGATCCGCGATCGCATCTGCCGCGAACGTGGCTTGGTGGCGGAGGGCCACCGGCTGGTCATCTATGGGCGACGCCAGTGAACGAGTGGCCGGGCGGGGGTTGAGGCGGAGAGGGTCAGCCTGTCGATTGCATGGCCGCGGCAATGGCATTGATGCTGGCGTAGATCGCCTGTTGCAGATCCGCTGGCGAGGTGGCGGCATCGTCGACACTGGCTCGCTTGAGCAGCTCGATCTGCGCGAAGTTGAGCAGATCGGTCCATGGATTGCGTGCGGCGATCGCCCGGGCAATCACGGGCTCGCCGTCAAGCAAATCCGCCTCGCCGCTGATGCGAAGCACGGCGGATCTCGCGGCGAGGAAGTCCCTCTCCAGCAGGGCGTGTATGCGCTCGCCGGCGGGGTGCTCCATCGCGTAGAACCGGGCGATTTCGAGGCGGGAGCGGGCCATCTCGCGCTGGGCGTTGGTAATGAGCGTCCGGAAAAACTCCGAATGGTCGTAGGCCTCGCGGAGTTGCGAGACCTCCGACTCGGACAGCTCGCCCAGCGCGGTGCCGAGGCCATACCACGACGGAGCGAGGTACCGCATCTGCGTCCATGAGAAGACCCATGGAATCGCACGGAGGTTGTCGAAGGTCATGTCGCCGCCGGTTCGCGCCACGGGGCGCGAGGCGATCGGAAGCCCGCCGATGTGCTGCACCGGGCTGACGGTCGTGAACCAGGGCCAGAACTCGGGGTCGTCGATCAGCTGCCGATACGCCCGCATGGAGCGATGCGAGAGTCGATCGACAAGCGACGCGGCAGCCTGCGGCGCGCCGGCGGGCTTGGGTTCGCCGACGACGCCGCCGCGATGCGCGGAGACGATCATCGCGCTGACGATCTGTTCGAGGTGGCGCCGCGCGATGGCGGGGACACCGTAGCGGAAGGAGATGACCTCCCCCTGCTCGGTGAAGCGGATGCGGCCGTTGTGCGCGGCGATGGGCATCGAGAGAATCGCGCGGTTGGCGCGCCCGCCGCCGCGGCCGACTGTCCCGCCGCGACCGTGGAAGAGTCGGAAGGCGATTCCCTCGGCGCGGCAGACATCGCTGATGCGCTCCTGGGCTTCGCGGAGCGCGACGTTGGCCATGAGGAAGCCGCCGTCCTTGTTGGAGTCCGAATAGCCGAGCATAATCTCCTGGAATGGGGAACCGTCGGTGGATTCCACCGCTCCGCGGGCCTTGAGCTGGGCCTGATAGACGGGCTCGGCGAAGAGGGCCTTGAGGAGTTCGGGGCCGCGTTTGAGATCGTCGATGGTCTCGAGGAGCGGGACGATGTCGAGTCCGCTTGAGGCACCATCCGGGCCGGGGCGGAAGATCCCGCTCTCCTTCATGAGCAACTGCACTTCGAGCAGGTCGCTGACGCTGTGGGTCATCGAGACGACATAGGCGCGGACGGAGTCGGGCTCGCGCGACTGTGCCTCGGCGACGACATCGAGCATCGCGAGGAGTTCGGAGGCCTCATCAGACAGCTTCGCGCCGCGGCGGACCAGCGGGCGAGGGTTGACCAGCTCCGCGCGGAGGACTTCCAGGCGCGCAGGCTCATCGAGCATTGCATACGACTCGTGCACGCCGCCAACCCTGAGCAGCTCGCCGACCACGCGCTCATGCACGGCGGAGTGCTGACGCAGATCGAGGCTGGCCATGTGCAGGCCGAAGACGCGAGCCCGGAGGATGAGCTCGGCGAGGGGGCCGTCATCGGCGGGGTCGGCCAGGCCGACCGCGTGGAGCGCATCGCGGATCTCCAGCAGATCGGCGAGCAGATCGCGGCAGGTATAGGAAGGATCCCGAAGCAGGCGAGCCTGGATCTGGAGCATGCGCAGGCGGAAGGGCTCGTGCTGGGCGTGGGCGAGGAGGTCGGCATCGGAGGCCTTGAAGGCGGCATCGCGCTCGATCGAGTCCAGGATGTTCTGGGGGACCTTCGCGCGCCGATCGGAGATGCTCAGCTCCTGCCGCAGCTCGTTGATGGCGTGGCAGAACTTCTCCCGCGCTGCGCTTGCGAGCAGCTCTAGCGTCTGACGCGTGACCTCGCTGGTAACGCGCGGGTTGCCGTCGCGGTCGCCGCCCATCCACGTGCGGTAGCGGAGCATGGGCGGGAGATCGGCGAGAGAAAGATGGACGGCGGGCTCGGCGTGCACGCCGCGGACGCCCTCGACCACATCGCGTGCGAGCAGACCGACTGCATCCCAGATGGCGCCGGTAAGAAAGTGCAGACCGTTGCGGACCTCATCGAGCACGCCGAGCCTGCGGGTGCGGACCTCGTCGGTGACGACAAGAAGCTGCGAGATCTGGCGGAGACGCGACTCGGCGCGGCGGGATTGCGAGGGCGTGGTGTCGGCGGCGTGACGGATGCGGAGCAGTTCCGATACTTCGCGCAGCTTGACCTGAAGGCTGCGGCGGCGCGCCTCGGTTGGGTGCGCGGTGAGCGTCGGCTGAATGTCGAGGCGGGACAGGAGCTCGACGGTTTGCCGGGCATCGAGCCCAGCACGGGCGACGGTCAGCAGGCCATCGGCGATCGACTCCGCGCGTGGGCGTTCGAACGTCTCGGCGCGCTCGCGCTCCTGATTGACGCGCGCGATGTTGGCCTTCTCGGCGTTGTTGAGGAGATGAAATCGGACGGTGAGATAGCGGATCAGCTCCATGAGCTGATCGGTTGAGCAGCTCGCGATCCGGCTCCGGGCATCCGCGAGCCCGCCGGCGGCGGACGCGTTCTGCGAACTCTGGCAGAGCGGCGCGAGCGCATGGGCCAGATCCCGCGCCGCGGCCCGCGGGCCTTCGAGCACATCATCCAGCATCGACACCACAAAGGCATAGTCGTCGAATCGTTCCATGGGGAATAGTGGCACGTTGCGCACGCCGCGGCGGGTGAAATCGAGGATTGAGCGGGTTTGCTACTGTCTGCCCCGGATGAACGCGGACTCGGCATGGCCGTCGGAATCGGTGGAGCTGGTGTATGACATCCAGCGCGAGCTGTCGCGTTTGACCGATCCGGCCGCGCTGGTGAGCACGTTTGTCGCATCGCTGGCGCGGGTGAGGCCGATCAGCCGGATCATGTATGTCCTGCCATGGCCGCCAAAGGTGCGGCGGTATGACTGGGTGCCCGGACCGGAGGTACCCGCAGGCTCGCTTGGCTATCGCGTGCTGCTGGATGTCGATCTTGCGGACCCGCGCTGGCGCGAGACCACGGAGTTCCGCTCGCTGTTCCGCCCGCGAGTCGGGATCGAAGCGGATGCTTCGGGCGGCTTCCTCGGAAGCATCGTCGCGCAGCAGCTCCCGGTGCTGCACGAGCAACTCACGCTAAGTGCGGACCAACCGGGGCTTGGTGCGAAGGCGACATCGCACCGGTCGATGGTGGCCGTGCCCATCTTCTGGCAGGGGCACACACAGGCGTGGATCGTGGTGTTCGCGGATTCGCCGGGCGCGTTCCTGCCCGATGATGCCCGCCTGCTGCTCACGACCGGCAACATGCTCGCGCGCTCGGCGGTCTACCTCGACACGCTGGAGGAGGCGAAACAGGCGAACGCGCGGCTGCACGCGACGTTCGACGAGATCGGCCGGGTGCAGCGGCTGCTGCTGCCGGCATTGCTACCGAGCGATCGGCGGCTGAGCTTTGCGACGAGCTATCTGCCGTCGGAGGCCGCGGGCGGAGATTACTACGACGTATACGAGCCCGATGCCGACACGCTGGAGCTGGTGATCGCGGATGTGTCGGGGCACGGGCCGGTCGCCTCGGTGGCGATGGCGATGATGCGGACGGCGATGCACTCGTGGGCGAGGCGGGGGATCGCGCCCAACACGGTGGTGCCGGAGATCAACGACCTAATGTACACGAGCCTCGACGAGGGCATGTTCATTACGGCGTGTTTTCTGAATTTGGATCGGCGGACAGGCAAGCTCGAGTATGTGAACTGCGGACACAACCCGCCGATGGTGCGCCGCCGCGGCGGCGGAGTGGAGCTGCTGGATTCGGGCGGCGGGCCGCCGCTGGGCGTGAGCAAGGAACTTCACCCACCGGCGGGCGAGACCAAGCTGGAGCCGGGCGACCTGCTGGTGCTGTACACCGATGGCATCCCCGAAGCCTTCAGTCCGCGCCAGGAACTGCTGGGCTTGCGGCGCGTGGCGGAGGCGGTTGAGCGGGGCGCGGGCGACCCGGAGAAGACGAAGCGGGCGGTGCTGGAGCTGGTGGATCGCCACGCGGCGGGAAGGCCCCGGGTGGATGATCAGACGTTGGTGGCGATGGGGTATCGGGGAGGGTGAGGAGCTGCGGTTCCCCTAGGATCTGGCGTGAACAATGGGGAGCCCATTCCGGATGATGTCCTGCAAAGGATGGTGGATGCCGTGGAGCTCGTGCGCCAACGTCTTGTTCGAGCGGCGGCCGCGTTGAAGGCCGGGAGCGTGCCGTACGCGATCGTTGGCGGGAATGCCGTCGCGGCGTGGGTTGCGACAGTGGATCGTGCTGCGGTGCGGAACACGCAGGATGTGGATGTGCTGATCCGGCGGGCGGACCTGGAGGCCGCGAAGGTCGCACTGGAGAAGGGTGGATTTGTCTATCGGCAGGCCGCGGGCATGCACCTGTTCCTCGACGGTGCCGATGCGAGCGCGCGCGATGCGGTGCACATCGTGTTCGCGGGGGAGTTTGTCCGGCCGGGCGAGGCCGCGCCGAACCCCGATGTCGCCGAGTCGAGCGACATGGGCACGCTGCGGGTGCTGAACCTCGAAGCACTCGTGCGGATCAAGCTCACCGCATTTCGCCGCAAGGATCAGGTGCATCTGCTCGACATGATCGGCGTCGGGCTGATTGACCAGTCATGGACGAAGCGGTTGCCACCGGTGCTGGCGGCGAGGCTGCAGGAGTTGCTGGATACGCCGGAGGGGTGAAGAGCTTACTCGGGCTGTGACTCGATGTTTCTGATGGAGTCCCGAAGTGATGTGGCCGCGATAGGGTCCACTTTCTCCCATTCCGCGGCTACCTGGCGCAGCCTTGGCAACACGGCCTTTCCCTCGCGTCCGAAATCCCGGACGCTTCCTGCCACAAGACCTCGTGTGGATTCGGAATGACCTATCCGAAGAAGAATCTCCAACCGGTCTCCAACCGAAAGGTGCTGTTGCAGAATGACTGCCTCAAGAGCAAGCTGGACTCGCGATGTCGATTTTGAGCGTCCAACTGCCTCGATGAACGCCGCTTCCACCTCGTTGCATCTCCAGTCGCACTCATACAGTGCCCGAGCAATCCAGTGAAGCTGGTCCGTGTCTTGCTGCAATTCACGGAGCGCAACCTCCCTCGCAACCGCGGACTCAGGCGCGAGCCGAACGAGCGGGCTCAGTATTCTGCAGTCTGAGCTCTTGCCAAGGTTGTTCTCCAGCAGTTCAACGACCTGCGGCGACGGTTGGTAGAAGCCCAGTGCCCACATCGCACGATCCGCTGCCTCGCCGCTTCCGTTTCGAGCGATGTCGAGCAGCTCTTGAGGGGGAGTCGGGGGGGCTGCCTGTTGTCTGGATATCGATGCGAGCGTTACGACAGCCGCGAGCTGCACATAGTCGTCAACATCGTGTAGCAGGTCGATCGCCAGGACTTGTGCTTTATCGTGAAACGAAGGGCAACGCCTCAACAGAGAGATCGCACGGACTCGAACTCGAGAATCTGCGTCTTTGCATCGCGCAGCCGCAACATCTGCCATGAGACTGACTTCGTCATCAGTAAACTCGTCCGCGAGTCGGAACGCCACTGTTGCACCGAATCGTGTGCCGCCCTCGCTCAGCGTAGTTCGAGATCGCCACACGGCGAGCTTTCGCTTCCATGCAGGCACCTTTGCGTCCATGAACTCAATGAGCAGGGAGCCGCCGGGCAAAGATGCTCGGTCCTCAAGCCTCTCCGCCAACCACTCATCTCCGTCAAGGTGTGGCATCGCCAGCAGTAGCACCCAATCCGGAGTCGCTTGCTCCCAATCCGTATTGCGCGCTGTTGGCCAAGCCGCGCCGCATACCGCACCGATCAGAAGCAGGGCCGCCAGCGCCGCCCACCGCTTCCGTCTGCGAGTTCTGTACAGCCGCTTCTCGTGCTTCGCCGCCTTCCCGCACTCCGGGCATGTCAGTGTCGGCGTGCCCGACAGGTCGTACCAGCACTTCGGGCAGCGCTTGCGGCCGCGGGATCGGTCCGCGAACAGCGCCCATGCACCCAGCACGATCGCCGCGATGCCCACGATCGCCGAGATCGACCACCACGCGGCATCCTGTGGAGCAACGTTGAACGCGGTGGTTGACAACGCCGAGAACAGCACGCTTGGAGCGATCGCGGTGAGCACGATCACCCCGGCAAGCAGAATGCCGACCAGCATCGGACGCTTAAGAAAGACCCCCTGCTGCCGACGCAGACACAAAATCACCCCGAAGTACAACCCGACCCCGACCGCGGCAACAGCCCAGAAAAGCCACGAGTTGGCCGGCCACACAAGCATTGCTGAACGATACGCGAAATCGAAGCAACGGTTTACCTCAGCGCTCTCTGCGCTTCTCCGCGAACCTCTGCGTACCTGCCTTTTCTGCGTCCCAGCCTTCCCGGACTATTTCAACAGCCTCTCCAGGAAGTGGATGTCGATCCCGCCTTCCTGAAACGCCGAGTTCTGCATGAGGCGGCGGTGGAGCGCGATGGTGGTCTTGATCGGTTCGATCTTGAACTCTCGCAGGGCGCGCTCGGTGCGGATGATCGCCTCGCGACGCGTCGGGGCGGAGACGATCAGCTTGCCGATCATGCTGTCGTAGTTGGTCGGCACGGCGTAGCCGGTCACAACGTGGGTGTCCATCCGCACGCCGGGGCCGCCCGGGGGCTCGAACTTCGCCACAAGACCGGGTGAGGGCATGAAGTTCTTGTCGGGGTCTTCGGCGTTGATGCGGCACTCGATGGCGTGGCCGCGGACGACGACATCCTCCTGGCGGATGCTCAGCTTCTCGCCGAAGGCGACGCGGATCTGCTCCTTCACGATGTCGACGCCGGTGATCTGCTCGGTCACCGGGTGCTCGACCTGCACGCGTGTGTTCACCTCGAGCATGTAGAAGTTCTGGTCCTTGTCCATCAGGAACTCGACCGTCGCCGCGCCCGCGTAGTGCGCCTCGCGGATCAGCTTCGCGGCCGACTCGCACAGCGCGGTGATCTTGCGCCGATCGACGCCGGGCGCGGGGGCCTCCTCGATCACCTTCTGGTGCCGACGCTGCATCGAGCAGTCGCGCTCGAAGAGATGGACGGCGTTGCCGTGCTTGTCGCCGAGGACCTGCACTTCGATGTGCCGCGCGTGCTCCAGGAACTTCTCGATGAACACGGCCCCGTTGCCGAACGCGGCCTTGGCCTCCGTCGAGGCGTTCCGCAGGTTGCTCCGCAGCGCGGCCTCGTTGTGGCAGACGCGCATGCCGCGACCGCCACCGCCCGCCGCGGCCTTGATGATCACGGGGTAGCCGATCTTCTCCGCGATCTTGGCCGCCTCATCCTCTTCCTCGATCGCGCCCGGCGATCCGGGGAAGATCGGCACGCCCGCTTCCTTCGCGGCGTTCTTGCAGGCCACCTTGTCGCCGAGGCGCGCCATCGCCTCCGGCGAGGGACCGATGAACTCGATCTTGCAGTCGCGGCAGACCTGCGCGAACTCCGCCCGCTCGGAGAGGAAGCCGTATCCCGGATGGATCGCATCGACGTTGGCGACTTCCGCCGCGGCGATGATCCTCGGGATATTGAGGTAGCTCTCCTTGGAGGGCCCGGGACCGATGCAGATCGCCTCATCCGCGAGGGCGAGGTAGGGCGCGCCCTTGTCCGCCTCGGAATACACGACGACCGACTCGATGCCCATCTCGCGGCAGGCGCGGATGACTCGCAGGGCGATCTCGCCACGGTTCGCGATGAGAATGCGTGAAAACATGAGGGGAGGGATCCAGGGAAAGGGGATCGAGGGAGAAAGGGAGCAAGGGGTCTGGGCGGGCCGGAATCCGAGTCTTCACTCGATCCCTGGATCCCGCGTCCCTAAGCCCCTCCCGTCACGACGGCCTTACAAGGAACATCGCCTGGCCATACTGCACCGGCTTGCCGTTCTGGATCAGCACGCGCTCGACGGTGCCGCTGACCTCGGCCTTGATCTCGCTGAACACCTTCATCGCCTCGATAATGCACACCGTCGAATCGGGTCCGATGGTTGCCCCCGCGCTGACAAACGCCGGCGACTCCGGGTTTGGCGCCAGGTAGACCGTGCCGACCATCGGAGAGTTGATGGGGATGAGGCCGCTGGTGTCGTCAGAGCTTCCACCGCCACTGCCACCGCCACTGGAGGCGCGGGGCTCGGGGGCATCGGCGCTGGGCGCGGCGGACTCGCCGGTGGCCGCGCCGTAGCTTGGCGGAGCGGCGTGGGCATAGACCGGCGCGTGGTGCACGACCGGCGCGGAGCCGCGCTTGACCGTGACCGTTTCCTGCTGGTCCTTCAGGTCCAGTTCCGAGAGATCGTTCTCGACCATCAACCGGACCAGTTCTTTGAGCTTGCGGATATCGATCATGTGAGGGATCCAAGGAGAGGGATCTGGGGACCTGGGGATCGAGGGAACAGGGGACCGGAAAAAGGGCAGGAATCGAAACGCGTGCTCGATCCATTGATCCTTTGATCACTGGTCCCTTCTATAGCACTGCCCACGCCGCATCCTTTTTCATACGGCAGAGGCATTCCGAACCATCATCCGTGACAACGTAGTCATCTTCGATGCGAACGCCGCCGACACCGGGGAGATAGATGCCGGGTTCGATGGTGACGACCATGCCGGGCTCCAGCCGCCGCGGCGTGATCATGTTGGTGAGTCGCGGCTCCTCATGGCCGTTGAGCCCGATGCCGTGGCCAAGGCCGTGCCCGAAGAACTCGGAATACCCGTGCGCAGCGATGTGTTTGCGGGCGATCATGTCGATCTCGGCCGTGGTCTTTCCGGCGGCGAGCGCCTCCGCCGCCAACATGTGGGCATCGTACACGATCGTGTAAACTTCGTTCAGCTTCTGCGGGACCTTGCCGACGGCAAAGGTGCGGGTCATGTCGGAGTGGTAGCCCTGATAGACCGCGCCCCAGTCGATGAGCAGGAGCTGTTTGGCCTTGATCTTCGCGCCGGTGGGGCGGTAGTGCGGGAGGCTGCTGGCGGCCGCGGCGGCGACGATGGTCTGGAAGCCGGGCTCGGAGGAGCCGCGGGTCTTCATCTCAAACTCCAGGCGTGCCGCGACTTCCAACTCGGTTTGACCAACCTTGATGGTGGGGAGGACGGCTTCGAGCGCGGCCTCCTGGATCTTGACGGCCTTGCGGATGAGGGCGATCTCGGCATCGTCTTTGATGACGCGGAGAGCGGACACCAAGCCGTTGGTATCAATGAACTTGCGCTTGGATTTGCGCTGGATCGAGGCCTTCTCGGCGAGGGTCATGGTCTCGGCCTGCACGCCGATGCGGGCATCGCCGAGTTTGCCCGAATCCAAGACTTCGGCGACGGCGTCGACCATCGAACTGGAACGAATAAAACTGCGCGCAAGACCCGCCGATTCGAGGGGTTCGAGTTCTTCTTTGTAGCGGAAGTCGCTGATGAGCACGGGGACAGGCGCAGCACCGGAAGCGGAGGCGGAGGCTTGGCAGAGGAGGTAGGAGTCGCCGCCGAGGAAGCCGGTGAGGTACCCAACATCCTTGGGGTTGGTGACCAGCAGGGCGTCGAGTTGTTTGTCGGCGAGAGCGCGGGCGAGGCGGGCCTGACGCGAGGGGTAGGCCGGGGCATCGGCTGCGCGTTTGCTGGATCTGGATGAGGTGGCGGCGTTCGTGGCCATATGGGCCGAGATCATACCGGGATCGGGGCAGATGGGTATAGGCAGCGAGGGTTTGCCGTTGCGTCGGCGGCCTCCGTCGCGCAGAATCGGTGAAGTTCCAGCCTTCGCTGAAACCCACCCGATAGTCTCGCGAAAGGAGTTTGTACATGCACAATCGACCCGCTCCCCTCGTGGCTGGGTGTGTTGCCGCGGCCGTCCTTGCGGCCGCCGCTGTGCCCGTTTGCGCCCAGCCCGTGCCCGACTACGACTTTCAGTGGTCCACCATCGGTTCACCCGGCAATCGCGCGGCCAATGCACAGGAAGCGCCCGAGCTTTTCAACCCGGTGCTGTACCCACCGAACGGACTGCAAGTCGGCGCGGTCGGCTACGAGTATCGCATGGCCCGCACGGAAGTGACGGTGTCGCAATGGTTTGAGTTTGTACAGGCGTATGCGCCGTACTACACCGGACCCGCGCCGGGCACCTCCATGGGCAGCAGTGACTGGGTTCTCACGGGCCAATGGATTGCGCCCGTCCCCGGAAGCGGGCAGAACGGCCAGCCTTGGCAGTTCACGATGGACCCAGAGGCCGCGAACCTCGCGACCGGAACAAGCTGGCACTTCGCCGCCCGGTACGCCAACTGGCTTCACAATGGCAAGGCCCACGAGCAGTGGGCGTTTGAAACCGGCGTGTATGACACGTCGACGTTTACGCGCAACCCAGATGGGACATGGAACGATCAGTTCACTCCGGCTCCGGGGGCACGCTTCTGGCTCCCTACGCTCGATGAGTGGACCAAGGGAATGTATCACGACCCCAATCGCTACGGCGAAGGCCAAGAGGGGTACTGGGCGCACCCAATCGGGCGCGACACGCCCGCGGTCCCCGGCTATCCGGAAGATGGCGGGGAGACCAGTGCGGGCATTCCGCTCCCTCCGGACTTCGAGGCGCACTGGCATGTTCCTGTCGGCGCGTATCCGCATATCACCAGCCCATGGGGACTTCTGGATGGCAGCGGCGGTCGTTCAGAGTGGACATCAACTGGAAACGAGTGGGGGCGATATGGGCGCGGAACCGACGAGTTCGGAGATACTTGGTTCTTGTATGATCGGATTGACTCGCATTACGGGGGCGCGTCCCCTGATACGGGCGGGATCGGGTTTCGAATGGCTTCGATCATCCCCACGCCATCTGCTTTTCCGCTACTCTGCGTCCTGACACTCTTCTACCAAAGGAAAAGACGATGAGAATGATGCTGTCGTTCATACTTTCGACAATTGCCTGTTCGATTGCAATGGGTCAGGCTCCCACCGTGAGCATCTCGCCCGGAACAAACGCCTCGTCATCGGTATCGCTGCTGGGTGACGGTCGTTACGATGTCAGTCTTTCGACCACATACACCGGTGGCACTACAACCTTCACGGTCTCAGGCGGATCAGGCACTGCGATCCGGAACGTTTATGTCAGCAATACAGCGGCATCGCAGCAGACTCATATCCACATTCACGGGGCATCGAGCACGAATCCGATCGCGGAGGTCGAAGCAATCGACCAGCTTTCCAGCACCGGATTCGTAGCACTCTACACGCTTCGCACGACCGGCGATGTGGGAACCATCCGCTTGAATCGCATCGGGGGTCAATCTACGCACGTCGTGAATATTGGCGGCTCACTGACAGGCGGAATGGAAATTCTGAGTCACGCGAATCAGCATTCCGTTGAGTACACGACCATCCAAGGAGATTGCCAAGGCAACATCTCGCTCCCCTCGACCGGATCAATCCTCGGCCTCACCATCGCAGGCAACCTTGGATACTCTGCCGCGCCCGTCACCGTTACCAGCGGCAACATCCAGCGTCTTGAAGTCGGCAGCGCCGCCTACGCAACTATCACCTCTGGCGGCTCGGGCCTCATCCAGCGTTTCGCCACTGGCTCCTCCCTCGTCGGCAGCATCAGCGCGGTCAGCTTTGCCGCCGTCGGCGGCGGCGCAACCGGAGTGGTCATCGGCAACGAGTGCCGCGGCAACATCACACTCTCCGGACATGTGCAGGTGCCCCTCACCATCACCGGCGCGCTCCGCGGCACAGTGCAAGCCACAACGTCTTCCAGCAACACACCGATCGTAATTGGTTCGATCCCCGCGGCCTCCTCGCCGCACGCCGAGGGCGTGCTCCGCCTCACACGAACAGCAGGCGGTGCCAACGGCGGAACGATCACCGTCAACGGCGATGTCGCGGGCCGGATGGAGATCGGCGGCACCGGCGGCAACATCGTCATGAATATCACGATCAACGGTGAGCTCTCCGGCGAGCTTGTGTCCTCCGGCTCGCTCACCAGCGGCGACACCATCACGATCACCGACGGGATCACCGCGACCGGTCTGCTCAGCCTCGGCGATTCGCTCATCGGGAGCATCGCACTGCCCGCCAGCGGTCTTGCCGGTCAGATCATTATCAATGCCAACGACAACGGAGGCGACTGGGACGGGAACGTCGTGATCGGCTCGGGCGGCGGCGCTATCACGCTCGGCCCCGGCCAGTCTCCGCCGTACCAATCCCCGCACTACGCCGCCCTCCCCTCTGCCCTCGGCGGCGGTTCGGTCGGTCTCGCCCCGTTCGGCCTCCATGCCGAAGCCTGCACGCCCCCGCACAACCTCATGGACCCGCACACCGATCTGGTGTACACCGACTTCGACAACGACGGCATGCCCGTCATCATCCGGTCCTACGGGCCGATCACGAACGCAAACGTTGACTTTGACATGCAGCTCAACGACGAGTGCACGTGGCACGAGGATGTCGATGCCATGTTTGTCCCGGTGCTCCACCCCGGCGGCGACCCGCGCTCGATCGGCATCAAGTGCGACAGCGCATCTTCTATGAAACGAGGGATCATCCGCGTCGAGTCGGCATCTGTCGCCTGCGCCGAGGTGGCAGGTAATCCGCTGGTCGAGTGGCAGACCGACGATGACTGCGTGTCCGAACCGACCGCGTCCTACGTCTTCCTCGTCGCGCCTGACTGCGACGGCGACGGCCTCAACGACTGGTTCGAGATCGATCGCGGCGAGGAGCACCCGAATGACGAGTGGCCGGACATCGACAGCGACGACAACGATGTGATCGATTCCTGCGAGGTTGACCCGTGCGCCTGCGACTGGGACGGGAACTTCTTTGTCGAGGTTCCCGACATCTTCGCTTTCCTTGCGAGTTGGTTCGCCAACGAGCCCCGCGCCGACTTCGACAGTTCCGGCACAATCGCCGTGCCCGACATTTTCGCGTTCCTCTCCTGCTGGTTCGCGTCCAGCGACAGCAACCGCTGCGACGAATGAATGCAGCAACCGTTGACGGCTTGTCGAAGGCCCGGGCCTCAACCCCCGGGCCTTCTTTTTGTTGTTCCGTCTCTGTTGGTTTGAGAACGGGCTGATGTGTGCGCATGTGCCGCTCCAAGGCTTGCGATCCGCAGATAAACTGCCGCGGAATGCCTGTTCCTTTCCGCCGATTGACCTCCGCCGACTACGGGACGTTTTTCCTGTGGGTGGCGGCGGCGGTGCTGGTGATCGTGCCGGCGGGGCTGGTGTTCCGGCGGGTGTGGGGGATGGCCTCGCCCATCGCGGCGGGGGAGCGGGTGGGATTCTTTGAGCGTTGGGCGGGGCCGATCGCGCTGGGGCAGACGGTGGTGTGGTGCGCGGTGATCGGGTGCGGCGCGGCGGCGCTGGCATTGGTGTGGGCGTGGTGGATGCGGGGGCTGACGGGAAAGGCACGCGGATGGGCGATGGTGATCGGGATGACCCCGCTGCTGCTGCCGAGCTATCTGGCGTACGCGGGGTGGAACCTGGTGCGGTCGCCGGGGACGTGGCTGGGGGACGCGCTGGCGTTGTCGCCGCCGTGGGTGTCGGAGTGGGCGTGGCGCGGGATCGCGGCGGGCGGGCTGGTCTTGTGGGCGTGGCCGCTGGCGCTGCTGGTGCTTGCGCCGGCGTGCGGGCGCGTGCCGCGGAGCGTGCTGGAGGCGTTGCGGGCGGACGGCGCTCCGTGGCATGTGCGCATGGCGGAGGTGCTGCGCATGCTGCGGGGGGATGTGCTGCGGGCGGCGGCGCTGGTTGGGCTGGTGATGGCGGGGTCGGCGATCCCGCTGCACATCGCGCGGGTGAACACGTACACGATCTGGCTGTGGTCGGAGATGAACCGCGTGCCGGACATTCGCGGCGTGTGGGTTGCGTCGCTGCCGGTGCTGGTGATTGCGCTGGCGGGGGCGGTGTTTGTGCTGCGGTTGTTGCCGCGGGTCGCGGCGGATGTCGAGCAGGATGAGCCAGAGACCGCGGCGGGCGGATCGCGCGTTGCACGACCGGGCTTGTTTATCGCGGCGTGCTGCGTGTGGGGCGCGGCGGTGGTTGCGCCGTTCGTGCTGTTCGTGACGAGCGTGCGCGAGCCGTCGGCGTTTGCGGGGTTCTGGCGTGACAACGCGCGAGCAATCGCGAACGGCGCGGTGGTGGGCGCGGGGGTCGGTGTGATCGGCGCGGCGGTGCTGCTCGCGGCGTGGATGATGACGGCGAACCGCGTGCGCGAGGAACGACGGCGTGGCGGGATCACAGGCTCGCCGGTGTTCTGGCTGACGGTTGGAGGGCTGGTGCCGGGTGTGCTTGTGGGGAGCGCGTATGGCTTGGTCGTGCCGCTGAGCGGGACATCGATGGTGATCGCGACGCACGCGGCGCGGTTCGTGTTCATTGCGGCGATCGTTGGCCTGTGGCTCGGGCTATCCGAGCCGCGGGAGCAGCGGGCGATGCGGCTGGTCGATGGCGCGGGAACGCTGGGCGGGTGGTTGACGGCGTGCGTGCGGCCGCGGATGGGCGTGGTGATGGGCATCGGACTTGCGCTGGGGCTGCTGTCGCTGCACGAGATCGAATCGACGGTGCAGGTGCAGCCGCCCGGGATGGACAACCTGGCGCAGTACCTGCTGGACCAGTTGCATTACCTGCGTCAGGACCAGCTCGCGGCGGCGGGGGCGACGATGACGGGGATCGGGCTGGCGGGGGCGGTGGTCAGCGGCTTGATGCTGACGAAAGGCAGTAGAAGAGGATCGGAATGATCCAGTGATGGGTGCGCGGCGTACCGTCAGCATGACGGCGCGCCGTGGCGCCGGTGCAACGGGAGTCGGCACTTACAGGTAGTCTGGGGCGTGATGAACGGCCGACAAGGTCGTGGCCGGGGGGGGCGAGCGGCCGGGCGTGCGCACCGAGCGTGGCGGGCGGGGGTTGTGGCATTGCTGGGCGGGTTGGCGGGCGCGACGCTCGGGTGCGGGGGTCCGCCGGCGCCGGGGGAGCCGATCCCGGTGTCAATGGTGCTGGGCGGCCTTGGCGACATGCCGGGGCGGTTCGGGTATCCGCGCGCGATGGACGTGACGCCGCGGGGCGCGGGGATCGCGCGCGACACGGGGATGCTGTGGGTGATCGACAAGACGGGGCGGGTGCAGGGGCTCGATCCGGAGACGGGGACGTGCGAGGCGCTTTGGAAGATGCCGGAGCGGGACCTCGGCAAGCCGGTGGGGATCACCGTCGCGCCAGGGCCTGACGAGCACGGGGAGTGGTGCGAGGAGCTGCTCTATATCCCGGACACGCACTATCACCGGGTGATGGTGTACAAGCCGCCCGCGGCGGATCGGAACACGCCTGAGCATGCGCCGACGCTGGCGCGCAGTTTTGGCGCGTATGGCACCGGGCCGGGCGAGTTCCGCTACCCGACCGACGTTGCCGTGTCGATCGCGCCTGACGGCAAGTCCGTCGCGCGGGTGTATGTGAGCGAGTACGGCGGGAACGACCGGGTCAGCGTGTTCGACGGGGAGGGCAACTTCCAGTTCAGCTTCGGGAAGTTCGGGGCAGGGCGGAACGAGCAGCCGGGGGAGCGCGAGGTCGAGTTTGACCGGCCGCAGTCGATCAGCCTGGAGCGGGTGAACGGCCGCGAGGAGCTCGTCGTCGTCGATGCCCACAACCACCGGGTCGGGCGATTCACCACTGACGGGGAGCTGATCTGCTTTTATGGAGGGCGGGACCGGCCGGGGGACGGGCCGGGCGAGTTCCGGTATCCCTATGGCTTGGCGTCGCTGGGGGACGGGACGGTGCTGGTGTGCGAGTTCGGCAACAACCGGGTGCAGAGGATCGATCTGGCGACGGGGGAGGGGCTGGGGACGTGGGGCCGGGCGGGCCGGGGCGAGGGGGAACTCGCGGCCCCTTGGGCAGTTGGTATCCTCGACAGGACGGCGTACGTGCTGGATTCGGGGAACAACCGCGTGCTGGCCTTCAGCGCGCCGCGGCGAAGGTAGACACGGCGGCTGGAAGGAACCCAACGCGGATGACACTGGCAGCCCTCAGCATCGGCCCCTTTCACTTCGATCAGCCGACGTGGCTGCTGCTGGTGCCCGTGTGCGGGCTGCTGGCGCTGTGGATTGGTCGGCAGACGCTGTCGGGGATGGGGACGAACAGCCGTCGGGTGGCGCTGGCGATCCGGATCATCGTGATCGTGATGATCGCCGGCGCGCTGGCGAAGCCCTCGTGGCGGCGTGAGAGCGAGAACGTCAACGTCACGGTGGTGATGGATGAGAGCGAGTCGGTGCCCAAGCCGCTGCGCCAGACCGCCGATGCCTGGCTGGATGAGGCGCGGAAGCGCTTCAAGCCCGGCGACCTGATGGCGAAGATCACGGCGGGGCGGGACGCGATCGTGCAGGTGCTGCCGAGCCCGCCCAATGATGCGCCCGACTCGATCACGCTGGGCGGGACGGATGCGACGAACCTGGCGGAGGCGGGCCGGCTGGGCATGGCGACCAAGCCTGCGGACCGGGCGAACCGGCTGCTGTTCATCAGCGACTTCAACGAGACGGTGGGGGACATCCGCTCGTTTGCCGACACGGCGAGGGCGGCGGGGGTGCCGATCGATGTCATCGTCCTGCCGTACAAGTATGAGAACGAGGTGATCGTTGACCGCGTGGTTGTGCCGTCAACTGCGCGGATGGGCCAGAACGTCAACATGCGGGTGCTGATCACCGCGCTCAAGCAGACGACCGGCAAGCTGAGCATCCTGATCAACGGCGAGACTGTGGATCTGGATCCATCGAGCCCGGAGCTGTCACGGCATGTCGCGCTGGATGAGGGGCTGAACGCGCTGTGGGTGCCGATCTCTTTGCCGCAGGCCGGGCCGCAGACGTTCCGGGCGGTGTTTGAGCCTGATGACGCCGCGGCGGACGCCATCAAGGAGAACAACGAGTCGCTGGCGGTGACGTTCGTGCAGAGCGAGGGGCGGATCCTGATCATCGCGCCCGACCCGGCGGAGGTGGAGCCGATCGAGCGTGCGCTGACCGAGTCGCGCATCGCGTGCGAGGTGCGGATGCCGGGGCAGGCACCCAATTCGCTGGTCGAGCTGCAGGCGTTTGACGGCATCATCATGGTGAACACGCCGGCGGATGTGATCCCCATGCAGCTTCAGGAGGAGCTGAAGGCGTATGTGCATGACCTGGGCGGCGGGCTGATGATGGTCGGGGGTCCGGACTCGTTTGGCGCGGGCGGGTGGATCGGCTCGCCGCTGGCCGATGCGCTGCCCATCAAGCTGGACCCGCCGCAGAAGCGGCAGATGCCGCGGGGCGCGCTGGCGCTGGTGATGCACTCGTGCGAGATGCCCAATGGCAACTACTGGGCGAAGCAGACGGGGCTTTCGGCGATCAACAACCTGTCGCGCCTCGACCTGATCGGGATCGTGGAGTACTCCTACTCGCGCGGGGACACGTGGGTGCACCCGCTGAGCGAGGTGGGGAACCGGACGGCGGCGACCCGCGCCATGAACGCGCTGACGTTCGGCGATGCGCAGGTCTTCGACGGGATGATCCAGATGGCGTACGACGCGCTCCGCACGGCGGAGGCGGGCTCGCGGCACATGATCATCATGAGCGATGGCGACCCGACGCTGAGCGACCAGACGCTGCTGGCCAAGTGCCGGGCGGCGCGGATCTCGATCTCGACGGTGATGGTGTATCCGCACGAGCGTTCGGCCACGGGCCCGAGCGGGCAGACGATGAAGAACATTGCCGACCAGACGGGGGGCAAGTTCTACCCGATCGTGGATCAGGGTCAGTTCGCGGAGCTGCCGAGCATCTTCATCAAGGAAGCGCAGATCGTGAAGCGGTCGCTGATCTGGGAGGGTGCGCCGTTTGCGCCTTCCGTGGTCAATGCGATCGCCGAGCCGATGCGCGGGCTTGGGGGGAGCGTGCCGGCGATCCAGGGGTATGTTGTCGCAGCGGACCGCGACGGGCTGTCGATCGTGACGATCCGCGGCAAGGAGAACGACCCGATTTTGGCGCACTGGCAGCACGGTCTGGGCAAGGCGGTCGCGTTCACGAGCGATGCGGGGCAGCGGTGGGCAAGGTCGTGGCCATCGTGGGGGAACTACAAGGCCTTCTGGGAGGGGCACGCGCGGTGGATGATGCGGCCGGGCGGCTCGGCGGACATGCGTGTGATGACCGAGGACCTTGGCGACAAGACGCGTGTGGTCATCGAGGCGCTCGACGAGAACGGTGAGCGGCTGAACTTTGTCCGGTTCATGTCGCGCGTGGTCGGACCGGGGAACACGGGCCAGCCGGTCGAGTTGCGCCAGGTCGGGCCGGGGCGGTATGAGGGGATCTTCGACTCTGATCGCTCGGGCGCGTACGTCGCGAACTTCAAGTACATCGCGCCGCCGGATACGCCCGGCGGCCAGCCGCGGGAGGGGAATCTTCAGGCGGCGGTGACGCGGCCGTTCGCGGATGAGTATCGCACGCTGCAGGACAATGGCACGCTGGGGCGGATCATCGCCGAGCAGACGGGCGGGCGGATCATCGACCTGAGCACGAACCCGGGGACGGTGGATCTGTGGCTGCGCGACAACCTGACGATGCCGGTAGCGCTGCGGCCCATCTGGCTGCTGGTTGCGCTGCTGGCGATCGGCCTGTTCCTGGTGGATGTCGCGGTGCGGCGCGTGCGGATCGATCCGGAACTGATCGCCGCGGCGATTCGCAGGGGGATGGGCAAGGGCAAGTCCCGCGCCAACGAGCAGATGGGGAACCTGATGGATGCGCGCAAGCGTGCGCAGGCGGGCATGGCAGGGAAGTCCGCGAGCGCGGAGCAACGCGAGGCGCTCCGCGCGGCGGCGAAGGCGGATGCTTCCACAGCGCAGGCGAAGTTCGAGGCAACCGCATCGGAGCTCGCGGGCGCTAAGGAAAACCTCGCGATGCCGAGCTTTGACGACAGCAAGCCCAGCCGCCCGAGCCAGAAGCAGCAGTCTCAGCTGGCGGCCGAGCAGGGCGAGGGCGGGCTTGCGCGGCTTCGGAAGGCGAAGGAGCGGGCACGCGAGGACTTGAAGGATGAGGGCGGGGGGAACAGGAACGAGAACTGAGTGCGGAGTGCGGAGTGCGGAGTGCGGAGTGCGGAGTGCGGAGTGCGGAGTGCGGAGTGCGGAGTGCGGAGTGCGGAGTGCGGAGTGCGGAGTGCGGAGTGCGGAGTGCGGATGAGTTGATCGTACAGGTCGAGTGACACAGCAAAGGATTCATGCTCATGGCCACCAAGAGTGACTTCATGCCGGACACCCCTGAGCGCGTCAAGCAGGCGTGCGAGGCGTTCCGCACCACGTTCCAGACGCTGCAATCCGAGATCGGCAAAGTCATCGTCGGCCACCGCGAGGTGGTGGATGCGACGCTGATCGGCCTGTTCGCCGGCGGCAACGTGCTGCTGGAGGGCGTGCCGGGGCTGGGCAAGACACTGCTGGTGCGAACGCTGGCCGAGAGCCTGACGCTGCCGTTCTCGCGCATCCAGTTCACTCCGGACCTGATGCCCGCGGACGTCATCGGCACGAACATCGTGACCGAAGACCCCGAGACGGGCCGCCGCGGCTTTCAGTTTCAGAAGGGTCCGATCTTCGCGCAGATCGTGCTGGCCGATGAGATCAACCGAGCGACACCCAAGACGCAGTCGGCATTGCTGGAGGCGATGCAGGAGCGGAGCGTGACGGTGGCGGGCGTGACGTACAAACTGGACAAGCCGTTCTTCGTGCTGGCGACGCAGAACCCAATCGAGCAGGAGGGCACGTATCCGCTGCCCGAGGCGCAGATGGACCGGTTCATCTTCAAGATCAATGTCGGGTACTCGCAGCTTGATGACCTGATGACGATCCTCGACCGGACCACGGGCGCGGCCACCCCTGAAGTGCAGAAGGTGCTGGACGGTCCGTCGATCATCGCGGCGCAGCAGCTCATCCGCGACTGCGTGGTGGCGCCGCATGTGAAGGAGTATGCGGCGAGGCTGGCGCTGGCGACGCAGCCGGGCGGGGAGTATGCACCGAACATCACGGGCAAGTATGTGCGGTGCGGCAGTTCGCCGCGAGGCGCGCAGGCGCTCTTGCTGGGCTCGAAGGTGAAGGCGCTGACGGATGGGCGGTTCCACGTCAGCTACAAGGACATCCAGGACATCGCGCTCTTGGCGCTGCGGCACAGGCTGATCCTGAACTTTGAGGCCGAGGCGGACCGTGTGAGCGCGGATGACATCGTGGCGAAGATCGTGGAGGCGACGCCGCGGGAGCCGGTGAAGGCGG
The DNA here is from genome assembly GCA_023432465.1 of Planctomycetota bacterium. Lineage (GTDB taxonomy): Bacteria > Planctomycetota > Phycisphaerae > Phycisphaerales > UBA1924 > JAHBXL01. The sequence goes on from JAEYUO010000034.1 coordinate 45,928, forward strand.
TGTGAAGAGGGAACTTGAACGCAGAGGCACCGGAGAGCGCGGAGAGTCGCGGAGGAAGCCATGGATGTGAAGCCATCATCAGGCGGGCGCGTCGAGGTTCCCGAAGCTTGGAATCGAGTGACAGAACAGATCATCTCCGCTGCGATTGAGGTGCACTCGATCCTTGGCCCTGGCTTGCTCGAGAGTCTTTACGAAGCGGCTATGGAGTACGAGCTCAAGCGCGCGGGCCTGGTTGTTGCGAGACAACGACCCTTGCGAATGACGTACAAGGAGATTGTGCTCGGCGATATGAAACTCGATTTGATTGTTGACGATTTGGTTGTGGTGGAACTCAAGGCCATCGAGAAGATCCACCCGGTCCACCTTGCACAGCTGCTCTCGTACCTTCGATCCGCTGACATGCCGCTCGGCCTGCTCATCAACTTCAATCACACCCGGCTTGTGGACGGCCTTCACCGCCGGATCAATCCTGACTCGACCCGTCTTCTCTCCCCAGTCTCTTCTCCGCGCCACTCTGCGCTCTCGGGTACCTCAGCGTTCAAGTCCTAACCATGCTCCGAACACCCAACATCAAGAGACCGGAGCGGCTGGATGATCTGCTCGAGCCCTCGCTCATGTCGCGCCTCGGCCAGCTCGACGTCTCCAGCCGCAAGATCTTCGCCGGCAAGCTCAAGGGCGAGCGGCGGTCCAAGAAGCGCGGGCAGAGCGTCGAGTTCGCCGATCACCGGCCGTATGTCGTCGGCGATGACCTGCGGCACATCGACTGGAACATCTATGGGCGCTTGGACCGCCTGTTCCTGAAGCTCTTCCTGGAAGAGGAAGACCTGTCGCTGCACGTTGTGGTGGATTGCTCGACCAGCATGGATGCGGGCGAGCCCAACAAGTTTTTCTTCTGCCAGCGGCTCGCGGCGAGCCTGGCGTATATCGGTCTTGTCAACCTCAACCGCGTGGCGATCTCGGCAATCGGCGAACGGATCGAGACGGTGCGTGTCGATGGCGCAGCGCCGGCAGCGCCACCCACACCCGAGGACGCGGCGAGCGGGCTGGTCTCCACGCTGCGCGACCTCCGCGGCCGTCGCAGACTGGACGACATCTCTCGCTATCTCTGCGGACTTGAACCCATCGGCGGGACACGCTTCACCGATGCGTGCAAGCGGATCGCGCTCACGCGTCGCGGCAAGGGCGTGATGATCGTGCTGTCGGACTTCATGGTGAAGGAGGGGTATGAGACGGGACTTCGACTGCTCCGCGGGCATGGGTACGACCTGTTCGCCATCCAGGTGCTCAGCCCGCAGGAGATGGAGCCCAACATCGGCGGCGACCTGCGCCTGAAGGACATGGAAGACGGCGACACGGCGGAGGTGACGATCACCGCGCCGCTGCTGAAGAAGTACAAGGCAACGCTGAACGCCTATTGCAACCGGCTGCACGAGTTTTGCGCCCAGCGCGACATCGTGCACATGACGGTGAAGAGCGATACGCCGATCGACACGCTGGTACTGGATTACCTGCGGCGGAGGGGGTTGTTGAAGTAAGGAAGGACGGGAACAGGGAACTCAGAGAAGCAGAGAGAGTGGAGAACAGCAGAGGCAGATTTGAAGGACGAGAAGCACAGGCCAGACATGAACACCGAATCTCTGAGAGTGATTCCGGCAGCATGGAACGAGGTGACGCGCGAGATTATCGCCGCGGCCATCGAGGTTCACTCTGTTCTCGGCCCGGGTTTGCTTGAGAGGCTTTACGAGGATGCGTTTGCTTACGAGCTCGTCGAACGAGGCCTGCGGCTGGAACGCCAAAGGCCGATTCGCCTCCGATACAAGGCGATCGACATCGGCGACCTGCGCATCGACTTGGTCGTCGAGAGTCTCGTCGTCATTGAACTCAAGGCCATCGAGCGCGTTTTGGATGTGCATCGCGCTCAGTTGCTCTCGTATCTCCGCTCGGCTGATCTTCCACTCGGCCTCCTCATCAACTTCAACGAAGCGCGTGTGCGAGACGGCATGGCTCGAATCGTGAATCCGCACGCCGCGGCCATGCGACAACTCCCTTCCCTTGCCGCACCCGGCACTCCCGCTCAGATCCGCCTGCGCTTTTCAGAGGATGCCAATGGTTGCATCTAATCCGTCAGCCCTTCCGACTCCGCGTTCCTCTGCTCGCTCTGCTTCTCTGAGTTCCTTCCGATTTGTGTTCCTTCCGGACGAGACCGAATGACCTTTGCCACACCCATCCTCGCCGGAATCGCCGCGGCCATCGCCGTGCCGGCGCTCATCATCCTGTACTTCCTGAAGCTGCGCCGGCGCGACATGGAGGTCTCGACCACGCTGCTGTGGAAGAAGGCCATCCAGGACCTGCAGGCCAATGCGCCGTTTCAGAAGCTCCGCAACAACATCCTGCTGTTCCTGCAGCTCTTGATTCTGGCCGCGGTGCTGCTGGCGATCTCGCAGCCGGAGTTCAAGGCCGCGGGGCAGACCAACGCGCGGCACCTCATCATCATCGACAACTCGGCGAGCATGAACGCGACGGATGGGGAGCCCGCGCCGACCGGCGCACCGGCCGACACGCCGGGGGCAACGCGGCTTGAGGCGGCCAAGAAGCGGGCGATCAAGCTGGTCGAGGGATTGAAGGAGCCGGGACTGTTTGATGACAAGGGCGAGGAGGCGATGGTGATCGCCTTCAACACCAGCGCACAGGTGCTGCAGACTTTCACCACCAACAAGAACGATCTTCAGAACGCGATCGAGTCGATCAAGCCGACTGATGCCCCCGGCTCGCTTGCGCGGTGCTGGGCTCTGGCGGAGGCGTACACGGGCAAGGTGAAGTTCGAGGAAGGCGAGAACGCGGGATTCGTACCGGTCGTCGCGGGCGCCACGATCCACCTGATGACCGACGGCCGCCTGACGGACCTTGAAAAGGTCGAGCGCGGCCAGACCGATGCGATCATCTATCACCGTCTCGGTGAGTCCGAAGCGCCCAACGTGGGCATCACCGGCCTGCGCGCCGAACGCGCCTTCGACAACCCGCTGCGCCTCTCGATCTTCGTCGGCCTGCAATCAACCGACCGCGTCGAGCGCACGGTCGATGTCGAGCTCATTATCGATGGGCAGATCAGCAACGTGCGGGATGTCACGGTCGGCGCGGCGAAGCTAAAGGACGGCCTGCCCCCGGCGGAGGAGGGCCAGCCCGACCCTGCCGCATCGGGGGAGAACTGGATGCCGGGGCTGGGCGGGTTTGTGTTCCCGATCGACCGGCCCGAGGGCGGCATCGCGACGGTCCGCGTCAGCAGCTCCGGGGCTGACTCGCTCCCCACCGACAATGTCGGGTATGTCGTCATCCCGCCCGCCAAGCGGCTCTCCGTCGCGCTCGTGACCGAGGGGAGCCTGTTCATCCAGTCCGCATTCCGCGGCATGAAGCTCTCGCAGCTTGATGTCATCCGGCCGGCCGACTTCCAGAAGCTGCTGGATGAGGGCAGGACCGGGCAGTACGACGTGTTCGTCTTTGATCGCTGGCTGCCGGATGTGAAGGTCAATGCCGCCGCGGCGCCCGAAACCGCGCCGGGCGGTGCGGCGTCATCACCGACCGCCACGCGCACGGCGGGCCTGCCGCCGGGGCGGAGCGTGGTGATCGGTGTCGTTCCGCCTGCGCCGCTGGGCGTGACGGACCTTGGCCCGGAGCCGGAGGGGGCGATCATCGTGGACTATCGGCGCGATCACCCGTCGCTGGCGCTGTCGGCGATCGACAAGATCAACATCACCAAGTTCCGGCGGGTGGCGATCGAGCCTGACACGCCGGTGCGCGCGATCGCGACATCCGACAAGGGACCGGCGGTGGTCGAGGTGTCCGATTCCAACGTTCTGGCGATCGTCGTTCCGTGGGACGTGATCGACTCGGACTGGTGCTTCGACCCGGGCTGGGTGCTGTTCCTCGCGGGGAGCGTGCTGTATCTCTCGGATGCCGGCGCGGGCGCAACGGGCGAGTCGGTCCGGCCCGGCGACACGCTGCGGACACGCATCCCGCTGGGCGCGAGTGATGTGCGGGTCTCGCTTCCGGATAACTCGCGCGTGCAGGTCGAGCCCGCAAGCGATGGCTCGGTGGCGTTTGGCCCGGTGATCAGCAATGGGATCTACACGGTCTCGTGGTTGGGCGCGGCGGCGGCGGCGGACTTCTCCGGCGAGGGCCGGGTTCGACGGCCGATCGCGGCGAACCTGACGGATCCGAACGAATCCGACATCGGCTCGGCGATGACGCTCGCGCTGGCGAATGATGAGGTGGCGGCCCGAAGCGACGAGGAGACCACGCTCACGCGGAAGCTCTGGCCGTACCTGCTGCTGGCCGCGCTCGCAATCATCATGCTGGAGTGGTGGGTGTACAACCGGAAGGTGGCGATCTGAAAGAGTTCACCGCCGAGGCACGGAGAACATGAAGAATCTCCCTTACCGCCACACCACCACCTCTCCCAACGGCTTCCTCTGAATGTCCGGCACCACACAGTTCTCCGCCGGATACCCCACCGGGATCAACAGGAACGGCCGCTCGTGCTCGGGACGCTGAAGAATCTCGCCCAAGAACGCCATCGGGCTGGGAGTGTGCGTCAAGGAAGCCAGTCCGGCATGGTGAATGGCCGCGAGCAGCATCCCCGTGGCGATGCCGACGCTCTCGTTGACGTAGTACACCTGCCCGCCCTCATCGGTCTTCATCAGCTTGAAGACCACGATCAGCCACGGCGCGACCTCCAGGAACGCCTTGTCCGGTGTGGTGTCGAACGGCTCCAGGTCCTTCAACCATTCCGCATTCGCCTTCCGCGAATAGAACTCGCGTTCCTCTGCCTCCGCGCCTTCGCGGATCTTCTTCTTGAGCCCCGGGTCGCTCACGCACACGAACCGCCACGGCTGCTTGTTGGCCCCGCTGGGCGCCGTCCCCGCGGCGAGACAGATGGCCTCGATCGCCTCGCGCTCCACGGGCCGGTCCGAGAAGAACCGAACGCTGCGGCGCTGCCGCATGACCTCATAGAACCGCCGCGCATGCTCCGCGGCTGTCCCCGGTCGGGGCCGATAGGGCGCGAGCGGCACGTGCGGTGCCCGGTCCCCGCGTCCTGCCGTCGGTCCTGCCTTGGTATCCATCGCACTGCCTCCAGCGTCCGCACCCACCCACCCCGGTCCCCTTTTCTTCCCACGAGCACACAAACACCCATCCGCGGTGTCTTGATGGTGGGCCCTTCCACAGTCTGGTCAACAACTCCCGCCGCGGCACGGTTTCGCGGCTACAGCCTATCAGGAGCGGATTCCATGTTCACACCTTCTTCCGAGTTCGTTTCCCGCCGTCTGGGATTCAGCCTCGCCGCGGGCTTCGCTGCGTCGTTCATGGCCTGCACGTGCACCGTGCACGGCCAGACCGTGAAGTCTGATGAGCCGTCTCCCTACAAGACTCCGGCCACCAAGGAAAGGAACGCCGCGCTGGAGTATCTGACGCTCCGCGATCTCTTCGACCCGGAGATGCTCAAACTCGCCGGCGAGGAATGGGACAACAACCAGCCCGGCTGGGGCCCCAGCGAGAAGTTGACCGTGCTGCTCGAAGAGGCCCAGCCACTGATCCGTCGTCTGATGGAGGCCTCGAAGCTCTCCACCTCCGACTTCGGCATCCGCTACGAGGACGGCTTTGGCGCACTGCTCCCCCACCTCGGCCATATGCGCACCTTCGCCCGCATGCTTGGGTGCGATGCGCGGCGCCTGGCCATCGCGGGCCGGACCGATGATGCGGCCGAGCGTCTGTGCACCTGCCTCCGGATGGCCACCCACCTGACAAGCGACCGCGTGTTGATCTCTTCCCTCGTCTCGATCGCAATCTCATCGCTCGCGTTGAACCAGGCCGAGATACTCGCTCGCGACTACGGTCTCTCCGACACTGCGCGGCGGGAGATCGTCCGGTCGGCGCGCAAACTGCTCACCGATGACCCCTTCGGCACCCGTGCGTGCATCCAGATGGAGAAGCAACTCGCGGTGAACTCCATCACACCGTTCTATAAGGGCAAGGGCGACGAGGCCGGGCGCGAGCTGGTCAAGCAGTTCAAGCTCTGGCAGTTTGACACCGAGGCCCTGAAGGAGATCGAGCCGCTCAACGAGCAGCAGATCGATGAGCAGATGGACCTGATGGACCGCTACTACGGGACACTGACAGGACTGTGGACGGCCAAGGATGCCCAGGAGCGTCTGAAGCAGCTCGAGGAACGGCTGACCAATGGCGAGTTCGGCATGCTCGTCCGCCATCTCGCTCCCGCGCTGACCAAGTGCCGCATCTCGACCGACAAGGGGATCAAGGACATCAAGGATGTCACCGCTCTGCTTGAAGCAGGCATCACGCCTCCCATCCCCGAGCCCGAGTTGCCAGACGAAGACATGGAGTAGCCGACACTCCCCGCCGCTCGCCGCTCGCCGCTCGCCGCTCCTTGCCCCCGGCTCCTTGCCCCGCACCACCCGCCACGGCACGCTCGCCTGCCGGTACGAACTGCTGGAACGCGCACGACATGCCCGATCAGAGCACCCATCTCCTCGTGGCAACCCGGCGCGGCGATGAATCCGCCGCTCGTGCGCTCTGGCTTTTGTACGCGCCCCGCTTGACCGCCTATGCCCGCTCGATCGTTCGGTCCCGGGGCACGCCGCACGACGCCGATGACATCGTCCAGGTCGCGTTCTGCCGCATCATGGACCTGCAGGACCACGAACTGGCGGCGGTCCGCGATGTCGGCCCGTGGCTGGCGCGCATCACACGCAACACCGCCCTGAACTGGCTCCGTACGCTCCGCCGCGATGCGGTGCGGCGACAGCAGCTCCAGGCATACCCACTGTCGCGCACCCCGTCAGCGACGGACCCTTCCATTGCAGATGCCGTTGATGCGCTGCCCCCGCGGCTGCGCGAAGTGGTCATGCTCAAGCACATCGCCGGGCTCACCTTCGATCAGATCGAGCTTGCGACCGGCATCAACCGGAACACCGTTGCAGCCAGGTACCGAACCGCCCTCTCGCTGCTGCGTGAATCCCTCGACCCTGCTTGTCCGAAGTCGTTTACTCACGCCGCTTCGCCGCGGCAGGATCTGGTGCACCATGGCTGACCCCGGCACGCCCGACACTGTTCTTGAATCCCGGCTCGACGCGTGGGGAGCGAGCGAACGCGCACGGCTTGTTGAGCCCGCGCCCCACTTCCTACGTGCGGTTCGCGCGGCGCGGCCGCGGCGAATGGTGCCGCGAGCTCTCCAAGCGGGCTTGATCGCGGCGGGCATCGGGCTGGTCGCGGTGGTTCTGCATTTTTCCGGCTCGGGGCCCCGGGCTGTCCCGGACCGGAACAGCTCGCCTGACATCGCTGCCAGCGACGCACTCCCCCGCTTCCTTTCCGCCGGTGTTGGCCGCGACACCGAGGCGGACGACGTCTTTGAGATGCTCGACGCGATGCCGGGCACGACGCGGGAAGAACCACGTCCCGTGCGCGCCCACGACGTCTATTGCGCCGGGTGCCTCGACGATTTGCTGAGGATCTAGCCGTACGGATGAAGTGCGTGCCCACCGGCCTGCGACCGCGAACTTGCGTTCTAGGATTGAACGGGCCGCGATGCCTCGGGGGAGGGGTGCAGTCGCGGCAGAAACCTTCACTCCGAGGATGAACATGTCTACCGCCTTCAAGCGTCCCTCCCTTTTCCGCTGTGCTGTGCTTCTCGCGGCCGTCGGCGGTGCGATCGCCATCGCGCCCTTGTCCGGCTGCCAGTCCAAGAAGGAGAAAGCCCGCGAGAGCACGCTTGCGGAGCTCGGCTCGTTCCAGCAGGAGCTCGACAAGATGCCCGCGCTGCTCGATGACACCGTGCAGCGTCTGACCCGTGTCACCAGCGGCCAGAACCCCAACCGGGCCGACGACCTGCGCGAGTTCAACAAGTCGCTCGCCGCGCTGCGCGAGCGTGCCAACCTTGTCGCGCGTGAATCCGAGCGGGCTCAGGCCGATGCCGGCAAGTACTTCCTCGAGTGGACCAAGGAAGCAAACCGCGCTCCGACCGCCGCCCGGCCCGCGATCGACGCCGAGGCCGCCTCACGAAAGGCCAACTACGACATCGCGCTGGGGTACCTCCAGAACGCGCGGCGGGACTTCACCAGCTTCGTGGACAACCTCACCTCCATCCAGACCAAGCTCACCCAGAGCCTCAGCGAGGAATCCGTCATGGGCGTGCAGTCCCTGGTCTCGCGCGCCATCAACGATTCCGTCAACACACGCAACATGATCGATCGCCTTGACGACCAGATCGCCGCGGCCCTCTCCCGCAAGTGATCATGCGATCATCCTGAGTTCCTTGAGGCGCTGCAGCGTGAGCCGCAGCGCCTTTTTCATGCGCTCAGCGCAGGGCTGAGCCGCCTTGTGATGATCGCCTGCATTCGGCCGCCCAACTTCAGCACAAAGATGGTGTGCACCGTGCCGCCGGGCCCACGCAGTCGTTGCTGGAGCACGTCGGGGTTGACCGCGCCGCCGCGCGTCTTGATCTCAACGAGTCCGCCATCATGCTCGCGCAGCCAGGTGCCGACCCGCCTCTCGTTCCAGGGCATCTGCGCGAGGACCTCAAAGGATGTGCACTCCGCACCGAAGGCGGGGCGGTCCGCTGTCAGCAGGCCCAGCCCGGGGAACACGGCGTGCGCCGCGATCGCGGATGCCAGCGTGCCCAGCAGACAACTGCGCTCAATCGCATCGTCGGCCTCGATGACATACGCGCCCAGATCGCCAGCGGGCGGATCGCCCGCGGACCCGGTGAGTGTCTCGATGCTCGCTCCGGCGATCATCGTCGCCCGAAGGACACCGGGGCCTGCCAGCTCGCCCGCCCACACTACCGCCTGCGACATCCGCCCGTTCTCGCTGATGTACTCCATCTCCAGCGGCGCGGTATCGCCGATCGCCGCGCGCACATCCTCCGGGTCCACCCCGGGTCCGAGTTTGATCGCTCCGCCCCATGGACCGCCCGCCGCGGCGGCTCGGGTGCGCCGCAACACATCACGCCAGACATCCGGCCCCGGAGACAGATCCCCGAGCTCGAAGATGCGCTGCCCCGCTTCTGCCCGCCTCGCGGGATCGAGGTGAAACCACGGCGCGGACCAGGCGCCTTCGCCCTCCACGCGCGCACACACCGCTTCGCACCCGGCATTCACCCCGCACATCCACGCCCGCACCGGGTCGGCATCCACGCCCAGCACATCCAATCCAACCGCTCGCAATGAGATCGCATCGCCGCCGATCCCGCAGCACAGGTCCGCCACGCGGGCTCCCTTCCCGGCCCGTGTTGCAAACCGGCGGGCCTTGTGCAAGGCCACCGCCGCCGAGCTTGCCATCTCCACGCCGGCCCGGTCCGCCAGCAACCGCTCGGCGATATCCTCCCCGAACTTTGCCATCGCCCTGTGGCGTGCCTCCCCAAGGTCCGTGGCCGCAGCCACCAAGTCCGCGGGAAATCGCTTTCGAAGCCCCGCTCTTTCCGCGACACCCATGGAGGCGCCGCCAGCCGTGCCGGCAAGCAGCTCGGCCATCTCCGGCTCCGTCAGCCGCTGCCAGGTTGCAAGGTCACCGATCATGTTCCGAGCATACCCCGTTCCAACCCCGCCCCGTTGTTGACCACCAGCCCCTGACTCTGCCGATAACTCCCCAATGGACCCACGTCCAAACGCTGTCGATGCGCGCCCCGCGGGCAGGTGGGCCGCGGCCCTGCTTGCCGCGGTCGCGGTGCAGCTTGCCGCCCCGGCACTGGCACAGGATTCCGACGGCATTGCCCGGCCCGATGGCGCCCGGCGCGTGACGAGAGTCTTTGACTTTGAAGAGCCCCAGAACCCGCACCCCATCCCCGATGGGTGGGTGCGTGCGATCGACAACCCCCGGGCCAACGCCCGCCGACCCGGCTTCCCCGCGCACAATGAGCCCGCGTTCGACTTCACGGTCGGCGCATCGGGCAGCACATCCGTACTCATCGCCACCCGGGGCGGAAGCTCCGCGCTGCGGCTCCAGCCCGGAGAGGTCGCGGTCTTTGTCGATGCCGACTACGCGGTCGCCGCGAAGGTGCGCACATCGGGACTCCGCCACGCCCGCGCATTCCTGACCGCCCGATTCCTGGATGATCACCTGCGGCCCGTCCCCGGGACGGAGGTCCGGACGCTCCCCGCGCCATCCGACACGGGCGGCGCATGGGCGGAACTGACCGCGGAGCTTGGTCGCGCGGTACCGGGCGCGGCATGGTTGCAGATCGATCTCGAACTCCTCCAGCCCGAGCAGTACCTGCCGAAGGACCCGCGACTCGGCCGGCACGAGGTGCGGCGCGAGGATGTATCCGGCGAGGCGTGGTTTGATGATGTCACGGTGCTCCAGGTGCCGCGGGTCCGGCTCGGCACGAGCCCGCCCGGCAACATCGTCGTCGCGCCGGAAACTGTCTCCATCGAGGCGGTGGTGCGGGACCTTGGCGGAGACCAGCTCACCGCGGAGCTGAGCATCCGCAACCTCAACGGCGAAGTTGTCGATTCGTTGACCGCGCCGGCGGACCCGGGCGGCAAGCCGCTGCGGTGGTCCCCCCGCCTGCCCGCGTATGGGTGGTACACCGCGAACCTCGCGGTCTCCGCCGAGGGCCGCATCGTTTCGCGCACGCGCACCCCGATCGTCTGGCTTTCGCCCGACCGACGCGCGGCCTACCTCGAACGACGCCGGTTCGGGATCGTCATTGACCACGACCGTCCTATGCCTGAATCGGTGATCGCCGATGTCGCCAGCCGGATCCGCTCAGGCTTTGTCATCCTCCCCGCGTGGGATTCGTCCCTGTTGTCCGCGGACATCGGCCCGACCACGCCGGTGAGGCGAGCACCCATCGAGCGCCTGCTCCGCAGCGGACAGGAGATCACGCTCTGCATCCCCGGCGCGCCGGCGGATGTCGCCTCGGGCCTGGCGATCGATCCTGCCGAGATGGGGGAGCTGGCGCGGCTGGCGCCGGACAAGTGGTTCAACCCGCTGGGCCAACTGCTCGACCTCTTTGGCCAGCGTCTGTTGCGCTATCAACTCGGCCCGACCGGAACCGATGCCTGGTTCTGGGACAGCGATCCGGGGGCGGCCTTGCAGTTGTATCGGGACACCCTCGCCAGAGTTGTGCCCGGCCCGATGATCGGGGTGCCGTGGCGAGCCGAAGCGGAGCTGACCGGGAGCCTCTTTGACAGCTCGGCCCCGCCGCGGGGGCGGGCCGACATGCTGACGCTCACGGTGCCGGCGGGCTTTGAGCCGCGCGACGCGATGGAGCGTCTGGCCGCGCAGTGGAACGATGGCGAGGATCACCCCGAGCTGACGGCGGTGATCGACCTGCCGGACCCTGATGTGTATGGACCCGGCGCGGGTGTTGCGGAACTGGCCCGCCGTGCGCTGGAGTTCTGGGGAGCCTTCGATGCGGGTGAACCGGGTGCATCGGGTCGCCCGCCGCGGCTTGCGATCGCGCAGCCCTGGGTACGCCGCACGGGCGACGAGACCACGATCGCGCCATCACCGCTGATGCCCGTCCTGCGCGAGTTGATCAGCCGCCTCGACGGGCGGCGCATCATCGGCGAGTTTCCTTCACAGCCGGGCGTGCGATGCCTGATCCTTGCCTCACGCCGACCGGGCGGAGAGATGGCCCGCGGCGGGCTCGCCGCGTGGAATGTCTCGGCCGGGGAGGACGAGGCGTTCCTGGATGTGACGGCACTGGGATCCGAGCTTCAGGTCTTCGACGTCTTCGGCAACGACATCACCGACCTCGTTCTGGAGCCCGGCGAGCGCGCCATCATCCGGCTCGGCGAAACGCCCATCTTCATCGAGGGCGCGGAGCCGTATCTTGCGCTGTTCGCCGCCGGCGCCCGGATCGAGCCCGGCTTTCTCCGCGCTGTCGCGACCGAGCACGAGGGCGCGATCGTGCTGAGGAACCCCTGGCCGATGCGCATCACCGGGCAGGTCCAGGTGAAGGATGCCGACAACGCGCAGCAGCGCCGAACGGACTGGACCTTCTGGCCGCAGGGCGTGGTGGATTTCGCCGCCGGTCCCGGCGAGGAGCTCCGGATCCCACTGACCATCTCCTTCGGAGCTTCCCAGATCGCGGGCATCAAGGACCTGTGGCTGGTCGCCAAGGTGCAGGCGGACAGGGAATACCCCCCCATCCGCCTGCGGGCCCCGCTGGAGATCGGCCTGGAGGAGCTCGACCTGCAGGCGGAGGTAACACTCTCGCCCGATCTGAACGGACCGGACGTCATCGTGGTGGCATCCGTGACGAACAAGAGCGGCCGGACACGCGCCCTGAGGCTGGAATCCGCCGCGTGGGGATTCCCATCACAGCAGCTCCACATCAGCAACCTCGCGCCGGGGCAGACGGCCTCGCGGCGGTTCTTGCTCACCAACGGGGCGGTCGCGCTCAAGGGGCGTCGGGTGGTTGTGAGCGTGGCGGACAACGAAGAGGCAGAGCGGCTGAACAAGGCTGTCGTCGTGCCCTGAACCCCGCTTCCCCCCCTACAGCAGGTTTCCGTCGCGATAACCCCCGCTGGTCCCGATATTTGCGGCGAGTTGCTCAGAATTCCAAGTCGGCTTGCGTCAACCGCTCGCTGAGTTAGACTGTTCTGGTCAGGATGGTCCGTGGCTTCGACGGGTTCCCGTCGAGGCGTCATCGTTGTGGAATCGCAAAGCACCGCCCCGGCAGTGCGTGCGGGAAGAGGAGCAAGTTCATGCGTCGAGATAAGTGGGTTCGCGCTGCGCTCTGCGCGGCGACGTTGTCGGCCGGAGCGGGCATCGCCGCGGCCGGTCCGGATGTCATTGTGGGTGAGCTCGTCGGATCGAGCAACTTCGGCACGGTGAGCGGCAAGGCGGCGTTCTCCATCGGCACGACCTCGTGCAACGTCGGAGATGCGCCGCTGAACTGGTTTGCCAACACCACCCAGCACCCGGTCATCTCTCAGAACATGTACCGCCTTCACAGCGGCCGGTTCCAGCAGATCGGTCAGGCGTGGCTGAAGCACGGCTTCTGCGCGCTGCAGGGCACCGTCTGCTCGCCGTGCACGCCCGGCGGCGATTGCTCCGCGCTGTTCCCGGGTTGCTCGGATCCGTACGACTCCGGCCTGAACGGGCAGCAGAGCGGCCTTGGCCCCAAGAGCGAGGTCAACGCGTTCACGGGAGCGTTCCCGTATCCGTGGATCAACAACGGCTCGGGCTCGGGCGCGACGTTCAAGCGTCTCCAGGTCTCGACATCGATGCTGGGCACGGCCGGCGCGCAGTACTACACCTCCAGCATGTACGTGCAGCCGCAGGACGCGACCGGCGGTTACGGGCTGAACAATCAGTCGTACCGCACCTGCAACGTGACCTTCAACTCCGGCGCATCCCGCTGGGAGATCTCGCACACCGGCTCGACACAGCGCACCAAGCCCGCCCTCCAGGCGTGGAAGGATGCTGATGCGACGGTGCAGCTTGTGAACTTCGATGTCCCCGGCGAGGGACGCTTCATCGTCGCCATGAAGGCGACAAGCCTGGGCGGGGGCAACTGGCGGTATGAGTACGCCATCCAGAACTTCAACTCCGACCGTTCCGGCCAGGGCTTTGTGATTCCCCTGGGCGCAGGGGTCACGGTGACCAACGTCGGGTTCTCCGATGTCGATTACCACTCCGGCGAGCCGTACTCCCTGACCGACTGGACCAGCAACGTCACCCCGACGGAGATTTCCTGGTTCACCCAGACGCACGCGCAGAACGCCAACGCCAACGCGCTCCGCTGGGACACGATCTACAACTTCTGGTTTGATGCCAACGTCGCGCCCGCCCAGGGCAGCGCGGCGATCGCGCTGTTCAAGCCCGGATCGCCCACGAGCATCGCCGGCAACATCCAGGTCCCCGGCGGCGCCGGCGGCCCGGTGGAGCCGGCGAACAACGCCTGCGCGAGCGCGGCAACCCTTTCCAGCTACGGCACCTACCCGTTTGACACCACCGGCGCAACCACCGATGGACCGTCGGACACGCTCTGCTCGAACAACAATCAGGCGTACAACGACATCTGGTACACCTATACGGCGTGCTCCACAGGCACGCACACGGTGAGCACCTGCGGCGCGAACTTTGACACCAAGATCGCCATCTATTCCGCCGCGTGCCCGTCGGGCAGCAACACGGCTCTGGCGTGCAACGACGACTCCACCGTCTGCGGCTCGGGCTCGCTGCAGTCGAACGTGACGTTCGCCGGCACCGCGGGCCAGACGTACCGCATCCGCGTGGGCAGCTACTACAACAACACCACTCAGGGCGAGGGCGTTGGCCAGGGCAATCTGGTGCTCAGCGGGTCGAGCTGCGCTCCCCCCGGGCCGGACGGCGACTTGTGCGCCAATGCGATTGAGATCGCGGCGTACGGCAACTTCCCGTTCTCCACGTCCGGCGCATCCACCGATGGGCCCACCGAGACCGCGTTGTGCAACTTCTTCAGCGACCCCGAGATGGACAACGACATCTGGTTCCGCTGGACCGCGTGCGCTTCGGGCACGGTGACCTTTGGCACCTGCGGCACGGCCAACTACGACTCCGAGATCGCTCTCTACGGCGCAACCTGCCCCACCGCCCCTGGCGCGGTGCTGGCCTGCAACGACGATGCCTCCGGATGCTCCGGCAATACGTCACGCATCACTTACAGCGTCACGTCCGGCAGCGAGTATCTGATCCGTCTCGCCGGCTACAACGGCGCAACCGGCAGCGGCACGCTCTCCATCACCGGCCCGGCGTGCGCTCCCGTCGGCCCGGCCAATGATGCCTGTGCGAACCGCTCCGGCGTCGGCACCGGCAGCACCCCGTACACCACCGTCAACGCCACCACCGACGGGCCCGCGCACGCCGGCTGCCTGGCCTTCGGGAATGACCAGGTCTCCAACGATGTCTGGTTCAACCACCCCTCGCAGTGCCCCGGCTCGATCAGCATCTCGATCTGCGATGCCAGCTACGACTCCAAGATGGCCGTATACGACGATGCGGGCTGCACGAACCTCGATGCACGCCTGATGGTCTGCAACGATGACGCGTGCGGCTCCAGCAACCTGCGCTCCAGCGTCCGAATCCCCTCGCGCATCGGCCGCAACTACACCATCCGCCTCGGCGGCTTCAACGGCGCGACGGGCACCGGCAACATGATCATCACGTACTGCCCGGCGGACTTCAACGCCGACGGCACGGTGACCGTGCCGGACATCTTCGCGTTCCTCTCCGCGTGGTTCGCCCAGGATGTTCGTGCAGATATCGATACCGTCAACGGCGTGGCCGTTCCCGACATCTTCGCGTACCTCAGCCTGTGGTTCGCCGGCGGCGGCGCGTGCGAGTGATCCCTCCACGCACCTGATTCGTATCACGATCATTCAGAGGCCGGCGCATTCGTGCGTCGGCCTCTTTTCATTTCCCGACTGCCCGAAGGCACGCTTACGGAGCCCAGTGGTCGATCTCCGCGCGGGTCGCATCGTCCCGAGCCATCGACCTCGCCCTGGCGATCACCGCGCGGGCGGCATCGACGCCCTTGGTGCGCTGCACCGCCCGCGCCGCCTCCGCCGCGTCTCGC
Organism: Planctomycetota bacterium; assembly: GCA_023432465.1. GTDB lineage: Bacteria > Planctomycetota > Phycisphaerae > Phycisphaerales > UBA1924 > JAHBXL01. Next base: position 61,505 of record JAEYUO010000034.1, read on the forward strand.
GCAAGACACCCCGGCCTCATGCTCTGCGACAGCAGGTCGGCCTCCAGCTCCGTGATGTTCGGGCCGCGGCCATACGTCGCATGCCAGATCAGGTCCTTGCATGCCGCGAGGGCCGGGTCCGCGGCGATCCTCGGCATCGCCGCGGCATACACCTGCGCGAAGACGGCCGGCTCAAGCTCGAAGAACGCCGCGACAAGCCCCCGTAGCGCGACTTCGGCCGTCAGCGCTGCCGGCTGGTCCTTGATGATCGCGGCCAGCAGCCGCGCCGCCTCCGAATCGCGCCCCGAAAGTCGGAGCGTGCCGACCGCCGCGGCGAACTCGCCGGCCTTGAGCTGCTCGGGCAGGGCCTCCGCGATCGGTGTGCCGGTGATGACCGCGGGCAACGGGCTTTGCGACCGCGCGACAGGGCGCGCCGCAACGTACAGAGGATCGCCGATCACCGTAAGCTTCCACGGCTCGGCGCTGTCCGGCCGAACCGCCGCGCCAAACGGAATGCCGATCAGCAGTCGCTGCGCGACGACCGGTGTCGGCACAAACGCCTGTAAGTAGGGCTCGTACGTCGATCCCAGATAGGCAAACACCCCGCGCTCAATCCACCTCCCCGCGACCGTGTCCCGATCGCCGGGATTCGTCGCCGACCACGAGTGCACGAAGTGCCCCGCCGATGGGACATGCAGGAACGGGATGTCGTCGGGCTTGCCCTGCCCGGGCTTTAGATCGAAGAAGTCGGCATTGCCGGATGAGTTCACCAGCACGAACGATGCGTTCACGCCGCGCGGAACCTCGAGCAGCCCGGCGGGCTGACCGCCGCGTGCAGGAACCCCCGGGTCCCCGCCGCGGGGCACGCCCGCTGCCCGCCGCCGCCAGTCCTCCAGCCCGCGCCGCGTCCCGTCGTCGAGCAGCGTCAGCAGACCGGCTTTCTGGAAGTGCTCCGCCGCGGCCGTCGCATCCCAGTTGTTCCACGGGGCCGAGTCGTCGTACCCGTCGAACAGCCACACCCGCTCCGGCGAGAGATACAGCGAGCACATCGCGGCGTAAGCGGCCTGCCACTCATTGCCGATGACCTGCCCCGCCCATGCCCAGCGGCGTGCCCGTGCGGGGTCGCGCGGCGCAAGCTCCAGCACGCCGGGGTGTCGCCCGATCACATCCATCAGGGCGTAGGTGTTGTTCTGGTTGGCATCGCCCGTCGCGAACTTGACCGGCGCGCTCTGGCACACCGTGACGGAATCGAGCTCATCGCCCAGCGCCTCCCACCCCCACGGGAGCAGCTTCAGCTCCGTCTCAAGCGAGGCCATGAACTCCCTGATCGCGTCATAGGGGATCCACTGCCCCAGCTCCGCCCCCCAAGGCCGCGCATTGAGCCAGACGATCGGCTGACCATGCCCCGCCGCGAGCGCCAGCGCGCCCGTCCACGCGGGGTCGGTCGGATGCGCGACCACGACCCCCGGCGGCACGAAGTTCAGTTCGCGCCAGCGATCGTGCAGCCTGGCGGGGTCATCGCAATCCCACGCCGAAGCGACCGCACGCTCGACCGCGCCGCGCAGCCCCGCCTCCCCGTTCTCGGGTTTGCTCTCGGTCGCGAAACGCACCACCCGTTCCGGCTTGAACGCCCGCACGAACCGCGCGATCGCCTCTCCGGCGGCCCACGAACCATCGTCGATCAGCACTGGGAACCGCCCGCGCGTGGACCATGTCCCGACGGCAACGAGATACGACGCCCTGTCCGGCACGAGCACGACCGCCGGGATGACCGGCAGCCTCGCCCGCACCGCCGACACCCGCGCGCCGAGGCGGATCGATGGCGGGAGGTCCTCCAGCCGCACTCCTGCCCCGCCAGCGTTCCCTGTCCCCCCTTGCTCCGGGGTGACAGTCGGCTGGGCGGCGGCAATCGCGGTCAACGATGCCGCGGCGAGAGCCGATAAGCAGCCTGCGACCCTGGTCCGCGCCTTCTGTTCGTTGTTGCGCATTGCTCGCCTTTGATTCGCGGCCCGCGCTCGGGGCCGCACTAAATGATCGGACACACCACCCATGCCATGGCCGAGGCTGGATGATTTTCTTGAGATCGTTGACCGCGAAGCGGCATCGGCTCCCGATGCGCCGCAAACGCTCGCCGTTCCGATCGCCCTTCGCCTGCTGGATGATCAGCTTACGCCCGTTCTGGCTTACCGCCGGCTGGTCGCCCCGGATGAGCGAACCGCTCCCTCCTTCCTCCTCGAATCCGTCGAGGGCGGAGAGCGGCAGGGCCGGTACTCCATCTTGGGCGCGCAGCCGGCGATGGAGGTGCTGGCACACGGTCACGAGGTCGAGGTGATCGACCACCGGCTGGCGGGTGAGCCCGGGCAGCGGACGCACACAACCGAGGCGGACCCGCTGGCGGTGCTGCGGCGCATCATGCGCGGCACGCGGCTGGTGATGCCGCCGCTTGCGCCGGGGCCGAGCCCGCTGCTGCCCGCGTGCTTCCTGGGCGGATGGGTCGGCTTCGCCGGGTACGAGACCGTGCGATACGCGGAGCCCGAGAAGCTGAGCGTTCGCAACGCGCCGAAAGATGACCGCAACCTGCCCGATATGCACTGGGGGCTGTACGACGGCGTGGTCGTGTTCGATCACGTCGCGAAGCTCGTGTATGTGGTGAAGCTGGTCGAAGTCGCGGCGGGCGCAACACGCGATCAGATCGCGATGGCGCACGGCAGCGCGGTGGCAGCGGTTGAGAGTCGAGCACAGGAACTGCAGGAACACGCCAAGCCGTTGCCGCTGGGACGGATGGACCCTCCACCTTCCCCGCCCCGCCCTGCCCCCCCCGCTTCCTCGCAGCCGGCCGCGCCGGCACACCTCGCCAGCAACATGACGCGCCAGCAGCACGCGGAGATGGTGGCCAAGGCCAAGGAGTACATCCGGGCGGGGGACATCTTTCAGGTCGTGCTGGGGCAGAGGTTTGAGCGTCACTCCGCGGCAGACCCCTTCGACGTGTACCGCGCACTGCGGGCCGTGAACCCCAGCCCGTACATGGTGTACATGCAGGCCCGCGGGTGCATCCTCGTGGCATCCAGCCCGGAGATTCTCTGCCGCGTGCGGCACCGGGCTGACGGCTTGGGGGGGGTGCGTGTGCTGACGAATCGCCCGCTGGCAGGGACACGCAAGCGCGGCCTGACGCCCGCCGAGGATCTCGCGCTCGAACGCGAACTCCTCGCCGACCCGAAGGAACGCGCTGAGCACATCATGCTCGTCGATCTTGGGCGGAACGATGTCGGGCAGGTCTGCACGCCGGGCACGATCGAGCTCCCGGCGATCATGGCGATCGAACGCTACTCGCACGTGATGCACATCAGCTCGACCGTGACGGGGCACCTGCGGCCGGAGCTGGACTGCTGGGATGCGCTCCGTGCCACGCTGCCCGTCGGCACGATCTCCGGCGCGCCCAAGATCCGCGCCATGCAGATCATCGATGAACTCGAGCCTGTTCGCCGCGGCCCGTATGGCGGGGGCATGGGCTATGTCTCGCTGGATGGCGACATGGACATCGCGCTCGCGCTTCGGACGATGGTGGTGCCGACGGCGATGCACACCAACGGCAAGTGGGTTTACCATCTTCAAGCGGCGGGAGGGATCGTCGCCGACTCGGAGACCGAGGCGGAGTACATGGAAACGGTGAACAAGTCGGCCGCGCTGGCGCGGGCGATTGATGCAGCGGAGGGGGCGTTTGGGCGCGGGAAATGAGGACTGTTGAATGGGTCGTATAAGACCTATGCGTCCTATGGGATAGCCCACCCGGTATTCCTAGCATTCCGCTGATGTCCTCCCGCCCCCCCTCCAACCTCGCCCGCGTGCTCGTCCTGGGCTCAATCACCTGCGGCCTCGCGGCGTGGGTCGTCTTCGCCAAGAACGGTGTCCGCGATCAGCTCGTGCCGCGGAACTTCGGGGTGGTTGAAGAGGGGCACGTGTACCGCGCGGCCGCGCTCACGCCCGCCTCGCTGAAGAGGGCCCACGAGCAGCACCAGTTCAAGACCATCATCGACCTGGGCGGGTTCGATGTTGATCCGTTGGCCGACAAGCTCGCGCAGGAGTCCGCCGAATCGCTCGGCATCACGCGCTACGTCTTCCCGCTCTCGGGCGATGGCACGGGGAACCCCAACGCCTATGTCGCCGCGCTCCGCGTGCTGGCCGACCCCGCGAACCATCCGGTGCTGGTGCACTGCTCGGCCGGTGCGCAGCGGACCAGCGGGTGCATCATCATGTACCGCGATTTCATCCAGGGCGGCGATGATGCCGCAGCGCGCACCGAGGCGTTCCAGTTTCGGCACGACCCAAAGGACAACCCTCGCCTGTTTGAGTATCTGGACACCTGGCAAGGCCACATCGAGCGGGCCTTCCGCACCGGCACGCAGGTGCCCGACCATGACGAAGTGCCGGTCGTGCCGTTTGCACCCAAGCGGATCGACAAGCCTTGAACGGTGTGCCCCACGCGACCGGCGCCTCGGGCCAAACCGCACACGCTTCGGTTGGGTTTGTTGAATCTGCCAAGTCCATCTGGCGTGATGGCGCGATCGTGCTGTTTGTCTGTGTGATGGTGTACTGGCTGTTCCTGGGCTCAACGCCGTTTGCCGCGAGTGAGGGCCTTCGCGTTGCGCCGGGCTGGGCGATGCTGGATTCGGGCGACTGGTCGCGCACGGAGATGTTCGGGCTGAACTACGTCCGCAAGCCGCCGGGCATGCCGTGGGCGATCGCCACATCGTCGGCGATCTTCGGGCAGAACGAGTTTGCGGCTCGTGCGCCTTCCGCGCTCGCCTGCACGCTCATGGCGCTCATCGCGCTGGGCTTCGGCCGCGCGTGGTGCGGCTCGCGCGGCGGCCTTGCCGCGGGGCTTGCGCAGGCTTTGTTGCCCCTCATGTGGGCGGGCGGCGGCGTTGGCGGACCGGGCCGCACCGCCGAGATCGAAGCGGTCAACACGTTCTTCACGCAGCTCGCCGTACTCCCGCTGATCGCTCTCATGCTGCCGTCGCGGGCGCGGGAGCTTGGCGCTGCGCGCAATGCGAAACGCGCGGCGGGACTCGCGGCCCTGGCCGCAGCAGGGATCCTCGGCTTCGCCCTCACCAAGACCGCCGCGAGCGTGCCCTGCGTGGCGGGTGCCATCATCGGCGTGTGCCTGGCGAGGCGATCGGCCACACCCCTGATGTGCGCGTGGATGTGGGGAGCGGTGCTCATCGGCGGCGGCGCGGCGTACTTCGCTCTGCGGCACTTCGCGGCGATCAACAACGATGCCGATGCCGTCCGCGAGACAGGCGCGTTCCTCTGGCAGAACCCCCTCGGTGTTCTGACGCTCATCCCCATCGCCTTCGCCGCCGCGCTCCCCATGTCGATCGCGCTGCTCATCCCCATTGGCAAGGACGCCCGCGCGGAGGGCGAGAGCAGCGATGCCGCATGGTCGCGCTGCGTGCTCGCCGGCCGCGCCTGCGCGTTCGCCTGGTTCGCTTCCTGCCTGCTCTACGCCGCGATCGGCATCGACAACCCGCGATACCTCATGCCCGCTTCGGTCTTCCTCGCGCCGATCGTCGGATACATCATCCGCGGCATGGCGGCGGGCGGGGCCGGGCCCTTCGCGCGAGCGGGGTTCATGGAGCACCGGCGCGACATCCTCAAGCGGATCATCTATCGCGGCCCCTGGGCATGGGCCGGCGCGCTGATCGGCCTGGCGATCATCTTCAACACCGGACGCTCGATTCTTCCACCTACCACCAGCCGGACGGTCGGCACCGCGCTCGCCGAGGCGCTCCCCGCCGGCGCAACTGTGTGGGCCGATGACCTCATCGAGGCCCGCCCGGACATCCTGCTGTATGCACGGCAGGCGGCGGACTCCTCGGGCCGCACCCTCACGTTCCTCTGGGCCAAGCCGCGGATGCACAAGGCCGAGCTTCCCGAGCCAACCGAGGCGGGGAGCTTCGTCTTGCTGCGGACGGATGAACGAAGCGGCGAGGGACCGCGCTATGTCGAAGCGATGGAGTCACAGCGTCTGCGGCTTGTCACGCAGTCGGCGCTGGGCAAGTACACCTTCGCGCTCTTCCGCGTGCATGACCCGGAGCCGGATGTGGCCGCGCCCGCGGAATGATCACTGCTCGCCGAGCAGCCACGCCCGCTTTGGCGCCTTGGCCCAGTTGAAGCCGAAGTGCCGCTGCACGACATCCACGATTCGATCGACCGCTTCTTCGGGCGAATCCGTCACAACGAGCAGGTCGAGGTCCCGCGGGTCGATCGTGCGCTCGGTGATGAGCCGTTCGCGGAAGAACGCGATCAGCGGCTCCCAATAGTCCTTGTCCATGAGGATGATCGGGAAGTCCCGGATCTTGCCCGTCTGCACCAGCGTGAGCGTCTCGAAGACTTCATCGAGCGTGCCAAAGCCCCCGGGCATCACGACGAAGGCGTAGGAGTACTTGACGAGCATGACCTTCCGCACGAAGAAGTAGCGGAACTCCACGAACTTGTCGAGGTACGGGTTGGGCTGCTGTTCCATCGGCAGCATGATGTTGCAGCCGATCGATCGCCCGCCGACATCGCGAGCCCCGCGATTGGCGGCCTCCATCACCCCCGGCCCGCCGCCGGTCATGATCGTGAAGCCCATCTGCGCCAGTCGCGATGACACATCGCGCGTCAGGGCGTAGTACCGATGATCTTCCTTGAAGCGTGCAGAGCCGAACACCGTCACGCACGGGCCGACAAAGTGCAGCTTGCGGAAGCCGCGGATGAACTCCGCCGCGATCTTGATAACCCGCCACAGCTCGAACCGCCGCGTCCGCGGGCCTTCGAGAAACTGCCCGTCCTCGATGTTGCGCGTGGCCTTGCCCCAGCGGTTCTTGCCGGTGCCGTTGCCGTTGCCGGCAGGCGGCTCTCCGGGAGCCTGCGGCACAGACACACCGGGCTTGTCGTTCGTCTCGTTCGATGACACGCTCGCACACTCCGTCTACGGATTCGCTCGCCCCGACTCTCAGGGCCTCACACCCTCGGGGCCAGACTCGCTTATCGGCTCACAGGCCGCCTCTTCCGCTTTGGTCTCGCGGCGACCTTCCAGCCCCCTTACAGTTCCGCGTCGCGGCGATCCCCTTTCGCCAGCAGGGAAACCGATGTTCTTTCAATCCGACGAGTCCACCGCCGTGCTGATCACCACCCGCACGGCCTTTGAAGCCGAGACCATCGCCGCGGCTCTGCGCGATCGCGGCATGGCCGCCCAGGCCATCAACACCGCCACGACACAGCTCTGGGCCGGGGCCATCGGCGGGGCCAAGGTCCTGGTCTATCAGCGCGAACTCGATGATGCGAAGGCCATGCTCCGGACCATCCGCGCGGAAGGCGCGGCGGTTGATTGGGACGGGACAGACCTGGGCCCCGATTTTGACACCGAGCCCGCCTCCAGCCGATCGACCTGGACCATCGTGCTGATCCTGGTCTTCATCGGGCTGGGCGTGCTCTCGGCTGGCGTCAGCCGGCATGATCCGGTGCTGCAGGCCTTGGGCGTCTGCGCGCTCGTTCTGGCCGCCATCATCGGGCGCGGGGCCTGGGCCGCGGACAACAGACGCATGTCCCGATAAGCCCTCGAAGTTCACTCCCATAGGCTGACGGAACTCTCGCGCGTGCGCATCTGCGTGGAGGGGTGATGGTCCGCCGCGGAGCCGGCGGTTCTCCGGGCCGATGGCGGCGCGAAGGCGGGGGGAAGCGGGGCGAAGCAACCTGTGGCGAGGCGGGAGGATTCCACATGGACTGGTGGCCGGTGATCACATGGAGCCTAGCCGGAACACTCGCGGTCATCGGGGTGCTGTGGATTGATCGCGGACTCCGACGTGCTTCATCGAGCCACACAGGCCAGCCGGAAGCCTGCCCCGCGTGCGCCTACGACCTTGCGGGCCTGTGCGGCTGCACCTGCCCGGAGTGCGGGATGAATGTCCACGCGCCGCTCACCGCCGCGCGCATTCGCATCGCCGCGCGTGCCTGTCTGCCCGGCGCGGCATCGATCATCATCGCTGTCGCCGCCGCGCTTGCGCCCGGTGCGGTCCGCAACGGTCCGCTCTCGCTGCTGCCAACAAGCGTGCTCATCGTCATGTTGCCGTGGGCGCCCGACCAGGCGCTGTCGCTGCACAGCGAACTCACCGAGCGCATCCGCGGGGGGGAGCTCAGCCGGGCCCAGGGCCGCATGCTTGCGGCGCGTTGCCTGGGAGTGATCACCAACCACGCGCTCCCCACGCGTCGAGCGGGCGCGGCGGAGGTGCTGGCCGCCTCGCCGGACCGCTCCGAGACGACCGCCCTCGCGGTTGCCGCGGCCCTGCGCCACCGCGATACGGCCGTACGGATCGCCGTGCTCCCGGCATGCGGCGTGCTCGCCCGCGAGCATCCGGTCGTGCGCGAGGCGATCATCGCGACAATCGCCGATGATACGTGCGAGCTGGCGCGGTCACGCGCGGTCGATGTCCTCCGCCGCTGCGGCCATTCCAGCAACACCGCGGCCACCGTCCTTTCCGTCGCCGCGACGGGCGATTCACCCCGTCTCCGCCAGCGGGCTGTCTACGCGATCGGAGCCGCCTCGCCCGCAACGGAACGGGCGGGCGAGATCCTCTCGCGTGCACTCGTTGACGATGATGAGGCCGTGCGCGAGGCCGCGCTGACCGTGCTGCGCGACCGCGCCCACACGGATGATGCGGCTGTTCCTCTTCTCACCGGCGGGCTGGCCGACCCTTCGCGCGAGCTTCGCATCTGGACCGCGCTGCAGCTCCGCGTGCTTGGGGCCGCGGCGGTCCGGGCAATCCCTGCGCTGTTGGCCGCGACCTCGGACCACGACAGCGAGGTTCGAGCCGCCGCGGGCGAGGCGCTCGCGGACATCCTGCGCCACTTCGCCCTCATTGCGCCACGCCTGGGAGCCTGAGGGCGTGTGCGCTGTGGCGCACAACGAACAAGGGCCCGCGCCGGAGCGCAGGCCCTTGGGGTGTGATCGTTGGTAGTCCGCTGATCAGTCGGTGCGCTTGCCCAGCAGCCAGCCGATGAGGATCGCCAGCACCAGGAGCAGAACGCCCACGCCCGCCCAGAGCATCGGCTGACCCATCACCAGCGCGACGATCGGGTTGTCCGATGTGCCGATGAGCCCGCTGATGGTGGCGACGAGCGCGAACGCGGCGATGAGGATGCCCGCGAACGCCGCGCCGCCCACAAGGCCCGACCCCGAGCCGTCGTACGGCTCGGCGACCATCATGCCCATGGCGGGGACGCCCGCGCCCATGCCGGGCGAGACATCCGAGGCCGCGCTCGTCGGCTCAAAGAGGCCCGAAGCGCCGGTCGTCTCCGAGCCCGCGCCGTCATCGTCGCTCTTGTACACATCCTCAAGCAGGTCCGCGCCCAGCGAGGTGTCATCCCCCTCGCGCGTCAGGTCCAGAAGGCCCGAGCCCGAGCCGACCGATTCCAGAGAGAGCGGCTCGTTCAGCGAGGTCGGCGTGATGCGCGTCACCGCGGAGGGGTCGCCCTCTTCGGTGGATTCGGTGTCGAAGATCGAGATTCCCGAGCGCTCCTTGGCGCCCTCGTCGATCTCGATGCCGGAGCCCGAGCCCGCCGCGCCGCCCAAACCGGGCGAGGAATCCTCCAGTGTCAGCTCCAGCCCCGATCCCCCCTTGGAATCCGAGAGGGGGATGTGCGAATCGCCGTGGGCCAGCAGATCGACCTGCTCGACCTTGAACACCAGGCGGTCGCGGTCGCGGAACTCCTGAAGCTTGCCCGATGCGGCCAGCTCCTGGACCTCTTCCGAGGTCTTGCCGAGCTTCGCGGCGGTTTCCTCGATCGAATAGAACATCTTGGCCATGCGGGCTCTCCAAGGCGCAGAACAACCACCCACCCCTGCAAACAACCCCCTCGCCGGGGACGACGAGAGTAACGACCCCGCCGTCCACCTTCAAGCTACGCACATTCCCACTCCCCGGTTGAGGCCTCCCCTCAGATCGGCGAAGCCCGCCCCAGATCGTCACCCCTTCGCACCGGCCACCGGACCTTCACCACGTCCCGCCGCGGGTACACCGCGACCTCTGAACCCGCCGCTAGAACCACCGAGACGGGCTGCGAACCGCTTAGAAAACCCCACTCCGGCCCATAGACCCGCCCGAAATCGAGCGCAACATCCGCCTCAACAAGGGGGTAGATACTCCACATTGGGTGGATGACTTCGTAGACCCAGGAACCTGTCGCACCACCTTTTTTGGGTGTAAATCCCCATTGGTGTTCCTTGATCCAATGTTCGAACGTGGACTTCTCGGGTCGAAGCGGGGGTTTATCCCCGATCAGCCGGATCATCTGGGTCCCCGCTCCGGGCCACGGCATCCGGTACTCCGCCTCCACGCGGCGGGTCGTGTGGTTGATCCGGGCCTCGATCGGTGCACACACGTAGGGCTCGTCGTACCAGCGTCTGGCGACCTCCGCGATGAGTCGGCGCGGCACGATCTCTCGGATGAACATCACGCCGCGGTGGTCTCCCTGCCGCACATAAAACCGGAGGTTGATCTCCGGGAAGTTCACCAGTCCCGGCCAGCGGATGCCCATGACCCGCGTGTCGAGGAACTCGAAGGCGACCAGCGAGACGAGGGCGGTGTGGCCGGGCGGGGCACCCATGGCCTCCAGATCATCGCGCTCATCGAGCGTCAACCCTGAGCCGGGGGGCAGATAGGGCGTAAGCGCGGCGGGCGGAACGGCGTAGGTGACGATCGCCAGGTTCGACCATCGCGCAGTCAGGAATGGTCGGGCCATTGGGCCAGCATAGCCGGGCGGTGTTGGCGGCAAGTGCGGGGCACGTACCATCCCGGCGATTCGCTCTCAGGAGGACCGGCCGCCATGAATGCCCTGAAGACCATCCTCGTCGCAATCGACTTCGGACGTGCATCGGAGGCCGCGCTCGCGCAGGCTCTCCGCATGGCCGCGTGGAACCGAGCAGAGGTCCATGCCCTGCACGTCGTCGATACGGGTGTTGTGCTGGAAGCCCAGGAGGCCTTCGCCGGCCTTCAGGAACAGATCCAGTCCGCGCTCAAGGACGACGCGATGGACCGGTGGAACAAGTTCATGCCGGCGCACCCGGGACGGAGCGACTGCCAGCTTCACATCGTGGTGAACAACCCGCGGTACGCGACCCTCAAGCTCGTCGATGAGTTGAAGGCCGATCTGCTGGTCATGGGGGTGCGCGGGGACGACTCGGGCGGCAAGGGGCCGGGGCCGCTCGCCACCGCCTGCACGGAGAGCGCGCCGTGCCCTGTGCTTCTCGCCGCGGAGAACCACCCCGGCGCGTTCAAGCGGGTCGTGGCGTGCGTGGACTTCTCGCCGACATCGCTGCGATCGCTGACCGCCGCAGCGCGCGTTGCGCTGCAGGATTCCGCCGCGCTGCATGTGCTTCATGTGTATCGCGCGCCGTGGCGGGACAGCCGCCTGGCCGTGCTGCACAAGGTTGACCCCGCCCGGCAGGAGGCGATCGTGTCGGAGCTGCGGGCGCGGCTGCAGAAGCAGTGCGAATCGCTGGGCGAGGAGTTCAAGTATCTCAAGCCGACGGTGGAGGTGGTGGAGCACCAGAGCCACGGCCGCGGCATCGTGGACTATGCGCGGCGGGTGGATGCCGATCTGATCGCGCTGGGTACGCGCGGACGGACGAACCTGCGCGATGTGCTGCTGGGCTCGACGGCGGAGCGGGTGATCCGCAGCGCGGGGCGGAGCGTGCTGGCGGTCCGGCCGGCATGACCCAGCCATGAAGCCACTTGTCATTCAGACCGAGCACCTTGATGCGGAGGCGGGATCGTGGCTGCGCGAGCGGTGCCGCGTGGAGGTGTGCTCATCGGATGATGCGCGGTTCGAGGGACTGCTCCGCGAGGCGGAGGGGCTGCTGATCCGGACGTACACGCAGGTGGATGAGGGGATGCTGGCGAAAGCGCCGAAGCTGAGGGTGGTGGCGCGGGCGGGTGTGGGTCTCGACAACGTGGATATCGCGGCGTGCACGAAGCGGGGCGTGCGCGTGGTCTCGACACCGGGCGCGAACACGCGGGCGGTGGTGGAGCTGGTGTTTGCGATGGTGCTGGATGCGATCCGGCCGCGGGTGTTTCTCGACACAGCGCTCGATGCGACACGGTGGAAGGAGCTGCGGAAGGAGCTGCAGGCGCCGCGGCAGCTCGCGGACATGACGCTGGGGATCCTGGGGCTGGGGAAAGTGGGCTCGGCGATGGCGCGGATCGGCGCGGCGTTCGACATGCGGGTGGTGTATCACGATGTGCGGGAGATTCCGGCCGCGGAGCGCGCGGGAGCAGAGCCTGTGGCGCGGGAGGAGTTGTTCCGTCTCGCGGATGTGCTGAGCCTGCATGTGGATGGGCGGGCGGAGAACAAGCTGATCATCGGTGCGCGGGAGCTGGCGTTGTGCAAGCGGGATGTGGTGCTGGTGAACACCTCGCGCGGGTTCATCATGGATAACGCCGCGTTACGGACGTTCCTGCTGGCGAACCCGGGCGCGGCCGCGCTGCTGGATGTGCACGAGCCGGAGCCGATCGCGGCGGACTATCCGCTGCTGGGTGTGGCCAACGCGCACATCGCGCCGCACATCGGCGCGGCGACGGCATCGGCCAATCGGAACATGTCGTGGGTCGTGCGGGATTTGTGGAGGGTGCTGCAGGGCGAAGAGCCGGAGTGGGGGGCGAATTGAGGCGGGCGGAACACGGAGGGAGCGGAGCAAGCGGAGGGCAGCAGAGGGGACGGAGAAGGGGTGGCGCGAGGATGACTTGAGAACTGTTCGTTGCTTGCAACCTCACCTTGGACGACATGCTCCTCGACTCGGACATGGTACACTTTTCGTATGCTGTCCAATCGACGAATAAGACAGGATGCGCTCAAGCACCTTCTGTACCCCGTCATCGCAGGGGTCGTCTTGTTTCTGCTCTTGAAATTCTTCGCCGCCACAACGAGTGTGAGCGGCACTCTTACCTACTCCGAGAACGTGCTTCCGGAACAGATTCGTGACGAAGTGCGGAAGTTACCTTTCGCGATTCGGGAACATCAACAGCAGCATCTGGTGGATGCACTCACAGCTACAAATGAGCTGGAGATCGCTCTCGCTTCCGTAACGGATGCGGATCGAGCAACCCTCAAGTCGAAGGCGAACTTCATTCGGGAAGCGCTTCGAAAAGAGTCCTGGCATCAGCTTGTAAAAGAGCCCGCTGATTACACATGGCTCGCCTCTGTGGTAGGTCGAGATGGGCCCGCGATGCCCGCCAGTTACTATAAGGGCACGGTAAAGAATGATGGCGATCTCATCGCCTCTGGAGTTCGCCTCGAGGCGGAGGGCGCGAAGTTCGCTCTGACGAAGCGGGGAAGTTCCACGCCAGCTCTATCACCAGTTGATGGTGTGGTCGACCTCGGAAACCTGCAGCCTGGAGAATCGGTGGATCTCACTGTTTGGTCAGGGGCGGCGAGGTTCTTCCCCAGTAATCACTTGGTGATTCGGCACGATGGTGGTGTGGGTGACCTTGAACTCCACGTCGCACGACCGCCGTTCTGGAATGTGCTGCTCCGATCCCTGACGATTCTCTTGTGGATACTGTGCACTGCCGTGGGGATTGTCGCTGTCATTGCTTGTGTCGAGTACTTGAGCGCATTTCTCTCCCCTTCGAAGGCCACTGCTGCAATGAACGTGGACGAGGGTGAACCGACGTCCGTCGATAAAGACATTTGAAAGACTAAGTGGTTGTTCCACTCACCCCGCGTGCGGCAACTCACCCAGCTTGATCCAGCGAGCGAGGTCGGCGATGGGGACGGGGACCTGGTCGCCGCTGGCGAGGTTCTTGAGGCTCGCCCCGGTGTCGGATTCGACGATGACGCAGAACCGCGCGCCGGACTTGGCGGCATCCTGGATCAGCTTGCCGACGTTCTTGGTCGCCTTGTAGCTGCGACGGGCGTGCAAGCCGGCGTGGCGCAGCGAGGCGACCGCCGCGGCGAGCTGCGCATCGGCCTCGGGTGTGCCGTTGCTGATGACGAACGCGTCGGGCTGGTTGCCGAGCTTCGCGGCGATCTCGCCATCAGCGGGCATCAGGCCCTTGTCCTGCAGCACGAGTGAGAGCACGACATCGCCCATGCCGAAGCCCACGGCGGGTGTGGCGGGGCCGCCGAACATCTCGATGAGCTGGTCGTAGCGGCCACCGCCCGCGATGGCGCGCTCCGCGCCCGCGGCCTCGTGGATCTCAAACACCATGCCGGTGTAATAGGCGAGGCCGCGGACGATGCCGAGATTCAGCCAGCACCAATCGGCGACGCCGGCAGCGCGGAGCTCGACCCAGAGCTTCTTGAAGTAGTCCGGGCCCTGGCCGCCCATGGCCTCAGAGAGCATCGCCTGGGTGGTGGGTTCCTCGAAGCGGGTTGCGGTGACCATCATCTGGAGCATCTGCATGGCGCGGGGCATGTCCATGCCGAGCGCGCGGGCCTGGTCGATGAACTGGTCGTTGTTGATCTTGCCGACCTTGTCGAGCAGCGTGAACCACGCCTGGAACATCTCCTTGGGGACGCCGCGGACGGTGAGCATCTGCTCGACGGCCTGGCGGTGGGAGATGCGGACCTTGACGTGCTCGGGCTTGAGGCCCATCGCGGCCATGGCATCGACAGCGCAGGCGATGAGCTCGGCATCGATGGCGGGCGAGGACTCGCCGATGATGTCGCAGTTCCACTGACGGAACTCGCGCAGGCGGCCGCGCTGGGGGCGTTCGGCACGGAAGAAGCTGGGCGTGCAGAACCACTTGGTGGGGCGGGGGAGCGCGCCGGCACGCGCGGCGAACATGCGGGCGAGGGTGGGTGTGAACTCCGGGCGCAGGGCATAGGTGCGTTCGCCGCCGGCGCGCTGGAAGCTGAAGAGCTCGCTGACGATGCCTTCGCCGCTTTTGACGGTGTAGAGATCGAGGTGCTCGAAGGTGGGGCCGTCGATCTCGTCGAAGCCGTGGCGGACGGAGGTCTGTCGCCAGGCCTGCTCGATGTAGCGGACCTTGGCGAGGTCGGCGGGGTAGAGGTCGCGCGTGCCCGTGGGGGCCTGGAAGCTGTGTGAGGAACCCTGGCTCATTGGGCACAAGGGTAGGTGGGGCGGGCGAGCAGGCGGGCGGGACGGGGGTTACTCGGACAGGCCGAACTCGGCGAGGAACTCGGCGTGCCAGGCGGAATGTTCCGCCACCGGACCCAGTTGGCCAAACTGACCGCGGAGCAACTCGTACCGAGCACGTGCGGCGGCTGCTTGATCGTGCTGACCGATGCGGCAGTGAGCCATGGCGATGAAGACCCAGTTGGCCAACTGCTCGCTTTGATTCGCATTGAGGTATTCCGTGTTCGAGCGCGAGAGCGAATCGATCGCGTCGGCGTAGCGCCCGAGTCTGAACTGGGCCACGCCCAGTGTGTTGAGATAGTGTGCGCGGCCGATTGCATCGTCGGCGAGGTTCACCGCCTCCATGGCATGCTCAATCGCCTGTTGGATGGGATCGGCACCGGCTGCCGCCGCCTCGGTTCCGAATCGGACGAGATTCCACGCCGATGTATTGAGCTCCGTGGCCCGCCCGCGCCGAGTAGCGGATTCCACACGCTTGCGAGTGACTTCCTCCTCCTCGGTTCGGACCTCTTCAAGTCGCTGTTGCCACTCTGCGGCAGCGGCCATGCGGGCAGCATCCGGTTCGGCTTCATTCCACAACCGGTAAAGGGCTGCCACGCGATCAAAGGCTTCGATAATGCGATTCTCGGTTGGACTGCGGTAGGCGTCTTTCGAGCCTCGGAGTGCCAATGCACTGGCGGTAAGAAGAGGCTCGGCTTCGGCGAAGCGACCCATCGCGAGCAACACGCCCCCGAGGCGAGATCGGGCGTTGTCGATTGGCCAGTCGCCCTCGGGCCTTGCTCGCTCTCGGTGATCAACGAGCGCTTCCCAGCACGCTCTCGCTCCTTCCAGATACCCAACCCGCTCCAGACTGTCTGCTTCAAAGATCAGCACATCCTCGGTGTTCGTCCGCTCGTTGACAGCCTGAAACTGAACATACTCGAGGATGAGCCGAGTGCGCTCTTCATGGCGTTCAAGTTTGGTGTAGTGGTTAGACAGCGCACTGAAGGCCCGGTCATAGACCTGAAACGCGGGCGGCGAGAGCGCCGCGGCTGAGCGCATCGCCTCTTCAAGCAGCCTACCGCTGCGTTGGTGTTCGCCTCCCAAGGCAACAACGTTTGCCAAGTCGATCAGTCCGCTCACAACATCCGCGTGGCCGTTCGGATGACGCTGCCGAAGACCGTTGAATCGGTCTGTTGCCCATCGCTCAGCCAAGCCCACCATACCTGCTTCTGCAGCTGCGGAGGTTGCGGCCCGAAGTAACTCCAGCACTGTTGCATGGGTGGGTCCGTACAGAGCGCGAGCCGACTCGATGCCCTCCGCCAAAGCTCGGTTTGCATCTTCGTGGAACTCGCTGTCGGTCGACTTGGTTACCGTCGCCGCGAAGGCCTGGCGGATGGCGAAGTCGGCTTCCGGCGAATCTTGAATGTATCCGGTATCGAGCTTTCGGATAAGGTCGTAGTAGTTAACATAGCTGTATGAGTTACTGACTGGGGCGTGCAATTCCTGCTGTGCGCGTGCGAGCAACGTCATCATCTCAGCCACTCGCTCAGCCCGGCTCTTTTCTTTCGCCAGGTCGTTGTACCGTTGCTCGGCAATGATGGTCTGGCGCTGTGCCTCCCTGGTCGCTTCTTCCGCCTCAATCCTCCGCAGTTCGGCCTTGGTCATGAACGCCAGCGACACGACCACCCCGAGCAGCAACGCCGCGGCCACAGCGCTTGCCGCGACGATGCCGCCGCGATAGCGCCGGACAAACTTCTTGAGCAGGTAGGCGCGGCTCTCGGGCGCGGCCTCGATCGGCTTGTCGTCGAGGTAGCGCTGGATGTCCTCGGCGATAGCGCCGGGCGTGGTGTAGCGTCGGGCGCGATCCTTGCGCATGGCCTTGAGCGGGATCCAGTCGAGTTCGCGGCGGAGGGTCTTTGCCAGTTCGTCGGTGTCGGACTGGCGGCGTGAGGCGATATCGTGCGCCTCCGCCGCGGAGAGGGTCGTCAGGCGCGTGCTGGGCTTGGGGGGCTCCTGCTCGCGGATGATGCGGCGGACCTCGTCGAGGGCGGCGGCGCGGAGCGTTGCGGATTCGAACGGCAGTCGGCCGGTCAGGAGCTCATAGAGCAGCACGCCGAGGGAGTAGACATCGGTGCGGGTGTCGATGTCGGTGCCGCCCATCTCGGCCTGCTCGGGGCTCATGTATTCGGGCGTGCCGATGAGCTGGCCGTGCTCGGTGAGGATGGAGTGCTCGGTCAACGTGTGGCTCATCGCCTTGGCGACGCCGAAGTCGATCACCTTGGCGGCGGCCCGCCCCTCGACGACGGTGACGAGCACGTTGCTGGGTTTGATGTCGCGGTGGATGATGCCCTTGTGGTGGGCGTGCTGCACGGCCTCGCACACGGGGATGAAGAGCTTGAGTCGCTCGCGGAGCGAGAGCCGGTTGCGGTCGCAGTAGGTCGTGATGGGCTCGCCCTTGACATACTCCATGACGAAGTAGGGCCGCTGCCCCTGCTCGGGCGAAGTGAGTCCGCCATCGACGACGCGGGCGACGTTGGGGTGGTCCATCACCGCGAGGGCCTGGCGTTCCTGATCGAAGCGTGCCAGCACGCCGCGGGAGTCCATCCCGGGCTTGATGACCTTGAGGGCGACGCGCTGGACGAACGGCTCGCGGCGTTCGGCCCGCCAGACGTAGCCAAAGCCGCCCTCGCCGATGAGCTCCAGGAGCTTGTAGGGGCCGATCATCTCGCCGGGCGAGCTGCCGCGGACGATGCCGGGCGATGTCATGGCGGTGGGGAGGGGCCGCGGGGGCGTGGAGTCGCCGGGATGATCGGGGTGGGGAGGGGTCATCGGGGGCAACCCCGAGTTTACCACACGGCGTGATCCGGGCGCACCGGCTGACCAGGAATGGCGTCAGGCTTTCGCCGCGCCGTGGGTCCGGCGGCGGTGACGCTCGGCGCGGTCGGCGCTGTCCGCGGCGGGGTCGTGCTGGCTGCGTCGGGGGCCGGAGGGCTGGTCGGTGTGCTGCCGGGCCGCGCCGGACTTCCGCATGGTCGCGAGCGTGAGTGCGGGCAGGACGAAGAGCGCGAGCACCGCGACGAGCTCGGGCGTTCGGAGCAACTGCACGAAGCCCGGGGTGATCAACCCATTGACAAGCACGATGCTGCCGACCAGCGACACCGTCACGGCGGCCGCCATCCCCAGGCGCCGGAATCCGCAGAACTCATGCATCATCGCAGGCGGTCTCCCTTGGCCAAATCTGAACGTGCGGAGCGTAGCCGGTGCCGCGACGGCTGTCCAAGCAGTTCACAGGTTGGGACGGTCCGGGCCTCTGCTGCTGGGCGTCTGAGCATTCGCGGCGAGCGGTCAGGCCTTCTCCAGCTTGAACATGAACTGCTGGGCAACCGCGGAGAAGTGCACCCCGGCCACGCGGTCGAACAGCCGCGGGGCCCAACGCACGGCCTTCGGGAAGTACTCATCCCACTGCACGCACGGGTGATAGTGAAACTCCGCGCCGGCAAAGCCCAGCCCATCGCAGGCCCGAAGCACCGCGCGGCGGGAGTTCAACCGGTAGTGCGCGGGGTAGCTGTTCAACCCCGGGCGCGAGTTCTCGACGATGGTCTTCTTGAGCTGGAGCGCCTGCACCAGCCGGACGCACCACGCGAACGGGTGCTGGGCGTGGGGAGTGCAGGAGTAGTACACGCCGCCGGGCTTGAGCACGCGGTGCACCGCCTGGAGAAACTCCCGCGGCCGGGCGATGTGCTCCGCCACCCAGAACGACAGAACCGCGTCGTACTCGTTCGACGGAATCTCATTAAGATTCTCAAGTTCTCCGACCCAGTAGCGCGTGAGACTCTTGTTCTCAGCGACATCCGGGAACGGATCGACGCCATCGAGTTGCGATGCCCGGGCGATGACCGCGGCGTAAGACGGCACGGTCGGACCGTCTTTACCGCAACCAACATCCAGCACCTTGCCCGCGAGGCGGGGATCATTGTTCATTACTGACGCGAAGTAGACCGAGGAGGACGGACGGTCGGCATCCAGTGCGGCGAAGTTTCCCGCCAGTGGAACCCTGGGTGCGATTGCGACCTTCATCCGTGCCTCCATACACGCCGCCGACCCCCCCTCCATTCGGGATGGTATATCGACCGTGACCCCGCTCGACTGTGAGCCCGGCCGCGGACCGAGCCGGAGTGACCGGATAACTCTTCTTCGGGTTGTGCGAACCCGTTATGGACCAAAGCAGTACAGGGAGAAGAGCCGACAAACCCGGTAGCGGGGCAACTCGCCGTCCGTCCGAATGCCCGATCAAGCACCGACAAGGCTCAGCCCACCGTGAACCTTCAACTCGATCCGACCATCCTTGCGCTGATCATCGGCGGAGCAGTGCTGGCCCACATCGCGCTGGCGGTGGCCGCGCGGTTCGTCAACATTCAGTTCATCCTGGTGGGCGCGTTCATCGCGGTCGCGCCGTGGTCCGCCTCGCTGGTTCCCGGAGCGGAGGGCCTGAAGTTCGGCCGCCTGTACTTGTCGGTGCTCTCTGTCGCTGTCGCCGTGCTGGTGCAGCGACAACTGCGGATGAGCCTTGCGGCCACCCTGCTGCTGGCCTTCCTCACGTTGTACTGGCTCGCCTCCCTTTGGAGCGACAACGTGATGGGCGGTTTGCAGTTCAAGGGCATGGTCATGCCCGCCGCGCTCATGGGCATCTTGTGCATCTCCACCATCAAGACCGAGCGCGACCTGGTCGTCGCGATGAGGCTGTGGGCGGCGTTTGCGCTCCTCTTTGCCGCGCCCGCGATCCTGAATCTGTTTACCAAGGGCATCACGCTGACGATGGGCGGCCGCTTTGCGCCCTTTGGCATCAGCAACAACCGCATGGCCCACGAGTGCGCATCGATGCTGATCATCTGCATGCCGATCGCACTCTTTGATCGCAGCCTGCACTGGAAGATATTCGCGTACGGGGTCGGGACGATGTGTGCCCTGTGCATCCTGGCATCAGGATCCCGCGCTGCGGTGCTGCAGTCGGTGGTTCCCGCGCTGCTCATGGGCCTGCCGCTCATCAAGCGGCCCATCCTCCCGATCATGCTCGGCTCGCTCAGCGCGGCGATCCTCTGGTTTGCCATGCCCTCGGGCGCCCGGTCTGCATACTCGCGCCTGGAGCGATCCGAGGGCTGGAACCGCCACGAGCCGTGGTACGCGGCGATGGAGGAGTTCCTCCGGTCCCCGTTCATCGGTGTGGGCTGGGCATATACGCAGGACATCCGGGCCGGCGGCTCCACCGTCAACTTCCACTCGATCTACTTTCAGGTGCTCGCCGAGCTTGGCGTTGTCGGCGTGGTGGTCTTTGCGGTCGCGCTGGCGGTCGTCGCGTGGAACTACTTCGCGCTCTGGCGATTGGCGCGTCAGCACAACATCCAGACCCGATGGGTCTTTGTCGGCCTTGGCTTCACCGCCGCCCCGCTCGCGCACGGCATCGCCGAGTCGAGCACGTTCATGCCCGGGACCATCAACCTGCTCATGCTGGGCATGGGCTTTGCCATGACCGGCCCGCTGCGCGAGATGATCCTGAACCGCCAGCTCGCCGATGCCGCGCCCCCCGAAGACGGCCAGTACGACGAGGCCGACGACGAATACGCCGAGTACAGCGACTACGGCGACTATGGCCAGCAGCCCCGCACCGTCTGATCGCTACCGGCCCGCCGGCACAATCTCGGCCAGCACCGGCCAGTGATCCGAACCGGTCGGGTCCAGCCGCATCCACCCACGCACGTGCAGCCCCCCACTGACGAACACGTCGTCGATGGCGATCGTGCCGGGCCACCATGCCCGAAACGACCCGAATCTTGCTGACTCAAACACCGCCGGATAGGTTCCGGCCGCCGCGAGCAGCGGCTTGCCCCTCCGCAGATCCGCCTCGAAAAACAGCTCCCGGCTGCGCCAACCCGACGGCGTCGAGTTCAGGTCCGCCAGCACGACCACCGGCAACCCCTCCCGCTGCATCTTCCTGGCCACCGCCGCCGTCGCCCGTGTGACTTCGTTCCCGTGCGCCCATCGCTCCGCGGTGCGAGGCGATCTTGGGTGCACCGCGATCACTCCCCACCGCTGATCCTCCGTCGCGCCGACCGTCCCTCCCGGCACCGTCAGCACGCCGGAGATGAGATCCTCAACAACCCCTTCGGCCACGACATCGTCGATCGGGTACGACTCCAGCGGCCACTTGGATAGCAGCACCCCCGCGCCGACACGGTCTCCCTCCCCGCGCTCACGATACAGCCTGCGCAGACGAAACGGGTACACGTCTTCCAGCGCATCGCCGTGGATCACCATCATCTGAAGGGGAACGCTCGGCTCGGCGATCGACACCACATCGGGCGCGGTCTCCGCCACCAACCCGAGCACCTGTTCGGGCGGCCGCTTGTGGCTTGCGTTGTAATGAAACAGCCTGACCGCCCCCGGCACGCGGCCCGAACTCTCAAACTCGCGCGGCATCAATGTTGCGCGGCCCGTGCCCAGGATCCACACATGCATCGCGCACGCGAGCAGGGCGAGCATCATCAGCACTCGCCGCCCCGTGAGCGTCCACACCACCGCCGCGGCCGCGGTCACCACCAAGCCCTGTGCCGCGAGGTTCGCCAGCAGGTCCGCCAGCCAGGAAACCCCGCCCATCACCCACGCCAGCGCCCACACCCAAAGGCCAGCGAGCACAACAAGCGAGAGCCGCAAGTACCACCGGGACAACCACCCCCCCGCTCCCCCCCGCGCCGCCGCGCGCCTGCCACGGGGCCGCTCCCGATCCGGCGCATCGCCATGCCCGACATCCTTGCCCACAGCGCCTCCCTTACTTCCCTCCGTTCATCCACTGCCACTGCCGGCTCACGCCCTCCTCAAAGGGCATCCGCGGCGTGTACCCCAGCTCCTTGGCGCTGCGCGTCAGATCCGCCCACGTCCTTTCAACATCCCCCGGCTGCATCGCCATCGGCTTGATCCGCGCTTCGCGCCCGACCGTCCGCGCGATGGTCTCGATCATCCGGCGGAGAGGCACGGGCGCGCTCCCCCCAAGGTTCCAGATGCGATACCCGAAGCTGTCCACCCGGTCATACGCCGCCATCACGCCCCGCACTACATCCTCGACGTATGTGTAGTCGCGGCTCGATTCCCCATCCCCATACATCGGCACCTCATCGCCGCGGGAGATCAGCCGCATGAACTGGCTGATCGCAAGGTCCGGGCGCTGTCGCGGCCCGAACACAGTGAAGAACCGAAGGCACGCCGTGGGCATCCGCGTCAGGTGCCAGTGCGCGTGCGCCAGCATCTCGCAGGATCGCTTCGTCGCCGCGTACGGCGAGACCGGCCGGCTCACATCGTCATCTTCCGCAAACGGCGTCTTGGTGTTGTTCCCATACACGCTCGAGCTCGATGCCATCACAAACCGCGCGAGGCTCGCGCGCTTCGCGGCCTCCAGGAGCACGCTTGTTCCAAGCAGGTTCGCCCTCGTGTATCCCACCGGGTCCGCGATGCTCGGGCGCACGCCCGCCTTCGCCGCCAGGTGGATGATCCCCGACGGCTTCGCCCGCTCCAGCAAGCCGTTCATCGCCTCGACATCGCAGATGTCCGCCCGGATGAGTTCGAACGTGCCCGGGCCGCTCCGCGCGGCCTGCTCAACGAGCCCGACGTTCCGTTCCTTGGTCTGGACGTCGTAGAACGGATCGAAGTTATCGATGCCAATGACCCGCTCGCCGCGGGCAAGCAAGGCCTCCGACAGGTGCGAGCCGATGAACCCCGCCGCGCCGGTGACAATGATCGGTCCGGATCGTCCAGTCATCTCCGCTCCTTCCCCGCCACTCCCGCCCGATCGATCTCAAAAACAAAGCAGGGCGCCATCGTAAGACAGCGCCCCGCTGGAGGAGAGAGAGATCAAAGGGAGGTTCAAACGCTATCGGCTCGGGGTGCGCCGGTCTCTTGAAGTTTCCAAGAGCCGAACGGACGGCCTGCCGACCCAATCCGCAAAGGCCACAAGTCACGACCAACACAACAATCATTGGCTCAGAAAGAGCCTCAGGCCAAGAGCTTTACGCAGCTTCCCGCCAATCGGTTCGATTTTTGGCCCCGTCAGTCTCAGGCCTGCCTATCTTCGCGCCAAGGGCGGTCACAAACGTCCGAGAACATCGCATTCCGGACGCCCTCCCACGCTCACACCACCCCGCCTTGGGGCCGCGAAACCTCACGCATACCGACCGAGCTCGCGGTTACTGCGCCAAAACGCTGGCAACGAATCACCGCTTCTACCGCCGCTCGTCGCCCTGGAAGGCTGTTTCAGGCCGGGTCAGGTCGCTTGCGTTGCCGCGCCGGAGGCGCATCGCGCTCCACTTCTTCCGGCCGCGGCACATCGACCTCGTCCATTCCGGGTGCCGGCTTGTCCGTGCTCGGAGCCTGTCGCTGGCCGCGCTGCCGCGCCGGACCGAGCGCACCATCGCGTGCTGCGCCCTCCAGTCGCTCCAGCAGCATCTCCTGCTGCTCCGGGCTCAGCCTGTCGAACAGTCTCATCAGTCGTTCGCGCCGCTGCGCATTCGCAGCGTTCGGACGCACGGGCTGCTCGGGTCGCGCAGGCCGGGCACGCTCGCCGGGAGCTGCGCCCTCACCCTGCTGCATCATCATGTCATCGCCGCTCGGACGCCCCGCCCCCGGCCGCGCGGACGCGCCCTCGGGCTGCCGCGAATCCACACGCTGGCGGACATACATCTCCTCGCGCCGCTTTGCCTCGCGCTCGCGATACTCATTGAGCTTCGCATCCACCGCTTCGCGCTGCGCTTCCGACAGCCCCTCCCACACGCGGGTCATCGCATCCTCAATCTTCGGCGCGCCCGCCATGATCTCCCGGAGCCGCTGCCTCGCGGCTTCCTGCTTCGCCTCCGAGACATCGCCCATCATCGGGGCCGCGGCCGCTGCATCCGTCTCGTCCGCACCTCTGGCCCGCTCGCGACGCGCTTCGCCCGGGCGACGCCCGATGGCGCGATCAATCTCCTGCGCGCCGCGCCCGCTCAGGTTCGCATCCTTGCGCAGCTCGATCAACTCTTCCCGGTGCTTGGCCATGTACTCCCGCGTCGCCGCGCGGAGCCGCTCGGCCACACTTCGGAACTGCTGCTCCTGCTCCGGCGTCGCGCGGATCGCCTCGGGCACATCCTCTCCCACCAGCACGCCCAGGGCTTCGCGCAGCACCTCCGGCGGGATCCGCTCGGCCATCCGTCGCCGCTCCTGCGACTCCCCGAACGTGTTGACTACGCCCGGAACCGCACGCTCCTTGACCTCCGGACCCTTGAGGAGCGGCTCATCCCGTGACTCCGCGCTCTGCGGGACAGCCAGCGCCAAACCGCTCACGCCGCAGACGATCGCCACGACCCCCATGCGGCGAACTTCCCCGCACAGACTCACCTTTGTCAACGCGCGCAGTTTCATCGTGTCCGCTCCAGTCCGGCCCCCGGCCACCTATCGTCGGCGAAGGACAACCTGTCCCGCCATCCCTTGCCCACTCCCCGGGCTCAACGGCCCCGGCTCAGGTGGTATTGCCGCCAAACCCACCGGTTCCCGCCTCCCGTACGACCGCTCCTGCTTCACTATCCGGACAGACCATGAACATTGACCGAGACACCATCAAGACCGCCCTCGCACGCATCCCCCACCCACGAACAGGGTCGGATGTCGTTGATGCCGGAGCGATCGCCAAGATCGCCTACTGCGACGGCTACGCCAGCATCCGCGTTCGGGCGGGCGGTCTGCACGACGACCAGCGCCGCGCCCTCCAGCAGCAGATCGCCGCGGCGGTGCGCCTCCACGCCAAGCAAGCCGACGTCACGTTGAGCGATGTTCACATCGAGCTCACCGATGACCTTCCCGATGCCCCCTTCAAGAGCGAGCCATCCGCCCCGCCCAAAGCAGCGCAATCCCCGGCCGCGACTCCCGGGGGCTCGCTGCGGGCGCGCCACATCATCGCTGTCGGCGCAGGCAAGGGCGGGGTTGGCAAAAGCAGCATCGCCGTCAACCTCGCCATCGGCCTCGCCCGCAAGGGCCACGCCGTCGGACTCATGGATGGCGACATTTACGGGCCCTCGCTCCCCACCATGCTGGGCCTGGGCGCGCTCGATACCGTGGTTCGCGGCAAGATGATCGAGCCCTTCTTCGTGCACAACCTCAAGGCCATGACCATCGGCAAGCTCGTGGATGCCGACAAGCCGCTCATCTGGCGCGGCCCGATGGCCCACGCCGCGTTCAAGCAGCTCATCGAGCAGACCGACTGGGGCGAGCTCGACTATCTCGTCATCGACCTGCCCCCCGGCACCGGCGATGTCGCGCTCACTATGGCACAGATGCTCAAGCTCACCGGCGCGGTCATTGTCTGCACGCCGCAGAAGGTCGCGCAGGATGACGCGGTTCGTGCCGCGAAGATGTTCCAGCAACTCGGCGTCGAGGTACTCGGTGTCGTCGAGAACATGTCGTGGTTCGTCGGCGATGACGGCAAGGAGTACGACATCTTCGGCCGCGGCGGGGCACAGACGATGGCGCAGCGCCTAGGCGTGCCGTTCCTGGGCGCTGTGCCGATCACGATGTCCCTGCGCGAGAACAGCGACCGGGGGGATCCGACGGCGAACTTCACGGATACGTCGGCGGCGGGGGTCCGCCTTGCCCAGCATCTGAGCGCGATGGTCCAGAACATCGAGAATCAGGTCGCGCTCGCCGCGATGCGGCAGGGCCATACGCAACCGACGCTGACGATCTCGTGATGCACAAAGGCAGGTACACAGAGAACACAGAGGAGGGACGCTGAGGGCACAGAGGGAGACGAAGCCGGGTTCTGAGATTCGGCTTCCCTGAGTGGGTTGCGATCCACCGTATGCCCCGAGTGCAGCGCGACGGGCGAGACCTTCGCGGGTGAACGCGCCGAAGAGGAGGCCGAGCAAGAACGTGTTTGCCGAAGCCGGCGTGACCGACGAAGTCAACGCCGCAACACTGAACTCCCACTTGCACTCCGGTTTGCCTCGCTTCCTACGTGACACGATGCTCCCAGCGATTGAACAACTCGACCTGCGGAACGCCGATGCAGTGGTCGCTGCGTTGACGGCCGGGGCGCACGCCAACGGGCAGGCATCGTGCCGCCGGGGTTCGATCGATCATGTTGCGACACCCGGCGCCAAGCTCATTGCCACCGGCGACCTGCACGACAACCCGCTGCACCTGGCGCGGCTGGTCCGGGCGGCGGGGTTTGAGTCGGCCGATGCCGCGGACCACAAACACCTCACGCTGCACGAGCTGATCCACTCCGACCGGCTGGTGAACGGGATGGACTTCTCGTACCGGGTGCTCGCGCGGGTGGCCGCGCTCAAGGCCGCGTTCCCGGGGCATGTGCACGTGCTGCTTGCGAACCACGAGCTTGCGCAGATGACGGGCTCGGAGGTCGCCAAGGACGGCATCCGCTTCGTCGAAGCGTTCGACGAGGCGATCGACTTCGCGTTCGGCGACGACGCTCCTCGCGTGCGCGAAGCGGTGAAGTCGTTCATCCGCTCGATGCCGATCGCGTTGCGCATGGCGCACGGGGGGGGCGGCGGCGAACTGTTGTGCGCACACTCGCTCCCTGGTCCCGAGCGCATGGACCGGTTCGATGCGGCGATCCTGGAGCGCGAGCTCGTCGATGACGACTACATCGCCCGCACCGGTTCCGCGCACTTCATGGTGTGGGGGCGGAACCAGACGCCGGAACAGGTTGCGCAGCTCGCGGAGCGATGGGGCGTGACCCTCTTCCTGTTGGGCCATGAGAAGGCCGAGGAGGGGGCACTGCGGCTGGATGCGGCGGGACGGGCAATCGTGCTCAACTCCGACCATGCACGGGGGGTGTACGCGGAGGTGGACTGCGCGGCGAAGGTCACCGGCGAGAGCGTGATGGGGTCGCTTCGGCCGCTGGCGGGGTGAGGTGTCTGGACCGGGGATCCGCTAAGAAACGGTCGTTGCGCAGTGGGAGGGACAAAGAAACGATCGTTTCCTTACGATCATCGTTTGGGCGCTACACCGCTCCACGACCGCTCGCCGTGAGCTGCACACCCGTCGCAGGCCTCCGCCGCATCGCTGGGTTGCCGAGCTGCCCGCACGCCGCCATCGTGTCGCGGCCCTTGGTGCGGCGGCGCTTGGCGTACACCCCCTGCTCACCCAGCCACAGCATGAACTGATCGACCGCTGTCTCTTCCGGCGCGGGCCACGGCGAGTTCTCGCGCGGGTTGTACGGGATCAGGTTCACCAGCCCCGGCAGCCGCGGCCGACCGGCATACACGCCGCGGCCAAGAACAAAGTCCCCAAGCTGCTCTGCGTGCTCAGCGCGATCGTTCACGCCGGGGATCAACACATACTCCAGGCAGATCTTCGCGCCACCATAGATCGGCCAGTTCTCGATCGCCTCGCGCAGCTTGCTCATCGGCACAGCGCGGTTGATCGGCATGATCTGCGAGCGGACCTCATCGTTGGGCGCATTGAGCGACACCGCCAGCGACAGCCGGTGCCACCCTGGTTTGTGAACCTGCTGGGCGAGCCGCGCGATCCCATCGACCCGACCGACCGTCGAGACGGTGATACGGTTCCGTGCCAGCGCCGGGCCGCGATGGTCGCCGATGATCGTGATCGCGCCGATCACGTTGTCGAGATTGTCCATGGGCTCGCCCATGCCCATGAAGACGATATTGCCGAGCTCGACAGCCTTGAAGTGGTGCTGCGCGGTGAACCACTGCGCAATGATCTCGCGCGTCGTGAGGTTCCGCAGCAGCCCCATCTGCGCCGTCTGGCAGAAGCCGCAGCCCATCGCGCAGCCGACCTGCGACGACACGCACAGCGTGTGCGTCCGGATGCCCTTCTTGCCGATCATCGGGATAATCACCGACTCGGTCTCCAGCGCTTCGGCCTGTCCGTCACGCCCGGGCACCTTCAGCGTGAACTTGATGACCTTGCCCTCCGGCGACTCGCTCTCCAGCACGCGACCAATCGGTGGGAGCGTGATCG
This sequence comes from Planctomycetota bacterium, assembly GCA_023432465.1. Classification (GTDB taxonomy): domain Bacteria; phylum Planctomycetota; class Phycisphaerae; order Phycisphaerales; family UBA1924; genus JAHBXL01. The sequence goes on from JAEYUO010000034.1 coordinate 89,619, forward strand.
GCGCAAGCGGGTCATCGACCCTGCCCTCTCGATACACCGCCGCGTATCGCTCCAGCGCGCCCAGCCGCTTGCCCTTCATGTTCGCGGCCACGCACGCCGCGGCGTACGCCTCGGCGGGAAGGGAGAGGGGGTCGGGGATGGTGGGCGAATGCTCCATGGCGACACGCAATTGGGGCATGGTTCCAGCGAACTTCCAGACATTCACTACACTTTGCCATGCGACTGGCCTTAGCCCAACTGAACCCGACCGTCGGCGATATCGCCGGCAATGCCCGGCTGATCGCCGATGCCGCGGCGAAGGCCCGCGAAGCCGGCGCGGACCTGCTGGTCTGTCCGGAGCTTGGGCTGTCGGGTTATCCGCCGATGGACCTGATCTGGCAGGAGGGGTTCATCGCCGAATGTGCCGTCGCGGCAAAAAAGCTCGGCGGAGAACACTCCGACGGCCTGACGCTGGCGTTCGGCGTGCCGCTGCCGGTGTCGGGAGTGGGGGGGGATGGGGCGGACCTGTCCAAGGGCGTGAGCAACTCGCTGCTGGCATATCGCGATGGGAAGATGGTCGCGTACTACGACAAGCGGCTGCTGCCGACGTATGACGTCTTCGATGAGAACCGGTACTTCGTGCCCGGCGATCGCGCGGTGGTCATCGATGTGCCGTCAAAGAGCGGGGCGGTCACACGCATCGGGCTTTCCATCTGCGAGGACCTGTGGAAGGGTGAGGATGCGGGCTTCGCGCACCGGTACATCGACGATCCCGATCCCGTCGTTGAACTGGTCGCGGCGGGCGCTCAGGTCATCGTGAACCCCTCCGCCAGCCCCTTTGTCCTGGGCAAGGGCCGCCGCCACCGCGACATTCTCAAGCGCCACGCGATGCGCCACGGCGTGTTCGTCGCGGGTGTCAATCAGGTCGGCGGGAACGATGAGCTCATCTTCGACGGCCACGCCGCGGTCTTCTCACCATCAGGCGAACTCATCGCCGCGGGGCCGGGGTTCGTTGAGTATCTGACCATCGTGGACCTGCCGGTCAAGGCGGCGAGCGCTTCCGCGCACGCGGCATCCACCGCGACCATTCCCGATCCCGTCCTGAACACATCGGATGAAGAGCAGCTCTACCGCGCCCTCGTCCTCGGCGTGCGCGACTACTGCCACAAAACAGGCTTCAAAGCCGCCCTCATCGGCCTGTCCGGCGGGATCGACTCGGCGGTCACCGCGGTTCTCGCCGCGGCGGCTCTCGGGCCCGAGAACGTCACCGGCGTGAGCATGCCCGGTCCCTACTCATCCGAAGGCTCGAAAACCGATGCCGCGGAGCTCGCCTCGCGGCTGGGCATGAAGATGCTCACCGTGCCGATCGGCGCGGGCTTTGACGCGATGAGCGCGACACTCCGCGCGAGCTTCGGTCAGATCGCAGGCGTCACCGAAGAGAATCTCCAATCCCGCCTTCGCGGCACGGCGATCATGGCGCTCTCCAACCAGACGGGCGCGATGGTGCTGACCACCGGCAACAAGAGCGAGCTCGCCGTCGGCTACTGCACACTCTACGGCGACATGAACGGCGGCCTCGCCGTCTTGAGCGATGTCACCAAGCTCTGGGTCTATCGCCTGGCGACGTGGATGAACGCAAACCCCACGAAGCTGGGTATCCACCTGCGCGGCGGCGCGGCAGACAGTGGGCGGGGCGGTCCCATCCCCGAAGCCACGATCACCAAGCCGCCCTCCGCCGAACTGCGGCCCGACCAGACCGATGAAGCCAGCCTCGGCCCATACAGCCAGCTCGACGAGATCATCGAACGGACCGTCGAGCGCCGCCAGAGCCCGGAGCGCATCGTCCGCGAGACCGGTTTCGACGCCGCGGCCGTCCGGAAGATCGTCCGGCTCATCGACCTGTCGGAATACAAACGGAAACAGGCCGCGATCGGGCTGAAAGTCACAGGCGTAGCGTTCGGGGCCGGTCGTCGCTTCCCCAATGCCCAGCGATTCCGGCCGTGGGAAGGGCTTGGAGATAAAGGCAGTCCTCGGTCCTGAGTCCGAAGTCCTGAGCTTCGCAACCAGACTCAGGGCTCAGAACAGGTCTTCCCGTCGCCCCGGACCTGCCTGAAAGTCTGACTCCCGCTTGCCCAATAAGGCTCGGGAGGTCACCATGGGTCAGGCTGCATATGCGAGCGCGTGGATGCCGGATGAGACAGCACAAAGCACCAGCAGGCTGACCGATCCGTCGGTGACACCCGACCAGCGTACCTACGCGCTGATCATGCACCTCTCGCTCATTGCCTCGCACTTCATCCCCTTCGCCCTGGTCATCGCCCCGCTCATCATGTGGCAGATCAAGAAAGACGAATCCCCCTACCTCGATGATCAGGGGCGCGAGGTCGTCAACTTCCAGCTCAGCCTGTTCCTGTACAGCATCATCCTCGCCGTGCTCGCCATGGTCACCTGCGGGATCGCCGCGATCGGGTTCATCCCGCTCTACGTGCTCGCGGTCGTCGGCATGGTCATGGGCGCGGTTGCCGCCAACAAGGGCGAGTACTTCCGCTACCCGGCCACGATGCGGCTGATCTGACGCCATCGCCCGATACGGCTGTCTCGTCGCGGCTATCTGCCGCTCTGCTGATCCGCCGGCCTGCTGATCTGCACCGGCTTGCCCGCGCCGTTCCGCGCTGCGCCGTTCCCCGCCGCTCCGCCCGCCCCCCCGGCATGATGATCATCAAACTCATCGCCGCGGAACAGCGAGCCCAGGTACACCCGCCGCACGAGTTCGTTGTTGATCAGCTCCCGCGGCGTGCCCTCCGCGAACTTCTTGCCCTCATCGATGATGTAGGCCCGGTCACACACCCGCAGCGTCTGCTGCACATTATGATCGGTGATCAGGCACGCGATCCCGCTTCCCGCCAGCCGCCGGATCTCCGTCTGCAGGTCCTCCACCGCGATCGGATCGACACCCGAGAACGGCTCATCCAGCAGGATCAGCTTCGGTTCCGTCACCAGCGACCGCGCAATCTCCAGCTTCCGCCGCTCCCCGCCGGAGCATGTCCTGGCCTGCTGCTTGGCTTTGTGCGACAGCCCGAACTGCTCCAGCAGCTCCGCCGCCCGCTGATGCCTGGCCGCGCGGCTCAGCGGCAGCGTCTCGAGAATCGCCAGCAGGTTCTCCTCGCACGTCAGCCGCTGGAAGACGCTCGGCTCCTGCGACAGATACCCCATCCCCAGCCGCGCCCGCTGATACATCGGCAGCGTCGAGATGTCCTTGCCGTCGAAGCTCACCTTTCCCGCATCGGGCTCGATCATCCCGATCGTCATGCGGAAAGAGGTTGTCTTGCCCGCGCCGTTCCTGCCAAGCAGCCCGACAATCTCGGACTTCTCGACATGGAACGAGACGCCGTTGACGACCGTGCGCCCGGCGAAGGACTTCTTGAGGTTGTGCGCCTGAAGGAGAGCCACGGGGAGAGTGTAGGGGAAGGACGGAGGGGAGAGGGATGGGGGAGCAACGGACCGAGTCCTCTCCCGTGATCCCTTGGTCCCTACTTCCCATGGTCCCTTCGTCCATGCAGCACCGGCATCGTCTCCAGGTACGCCCTCGCCGGCTCGCAGCCGTCCTTCCCGAATCGCTCGTACGGCCCGTCAAAGCACACCCCGCCCCGGTCCAGCATGATCACCCGCGGCTGCAACCGCCGCAGCAGGTCCTTGTCGTGCGTCACAATAACGGTCGTGCGAGGAGGCTGGGGCGCAGACGGCGGACCGGAAGTCTGGCGCCCGTCCTCCTCGGCGCGGGGTGCGGGCGGATGGCCGTGCGGCAGACTGTGCGGTCGGCTCACACGCAGCATGCCGTCGGGCAACAGATCCTCTCCAGTTGGGAACTTCTCGACGATGCGCTCCAGCACCGTCCGCGAAACCCGCGGCCCCATCGGCCGCGGCCCCACGGCCCGGTGGTGGAACTCCCACACAAGCTCGTGAATCGCCCCGGCCGTCATCGGATCAAGACCGGTCGTCGGCTCGTCATAGAACACCACGATCGGGTCCGCGGCGATGGCCCGGGCGATCGCCACTCGTTTGGCCATGCCGCCGGAGAGCTCATCGCGCTGCTTGTCGAGCACATCCTTCGTGTCAAGGCGAACCGCCTCCACACTCTCGCGGATGCGCTGCTCAATCTGCTCCTCGCTCAGTGCGGTGTGCTCGCGCAGCCACAGCGCGATGTTCTCGCGCACCGTTCCCGAAAAGAGCGCGTTGCGCTGAAAGACGACCGACCAGTGCAAGCGGAGCCGATCGAGCCGGTCAGAACCCGCCTGTTGAAGATCAACCAGCGGCAACTGCCCCGCATCATCGGGCGGCTCGTTGTGGTCCGCCGCGAGCACGCTGCCGGAATCCGGCTGCATCAGCCCCGTGAGGTGGTCGAGCAGGACCGTCTTCCCCGAGCCCGACCCGCCGACGATCGCGACAATCTCGCCAGTGGAAACGGTGAGGTTGATCCCGTCGAGCACCACATGATCGCCGAACGCCTTGGTCAGGCGCTCGGCTCTGAGTTCGATTGGCGAGGCGGACGGCATTGCTGAGGATAGAGGGTTGCTCCGTCCGTTTACGGTCGGCCGCGCCCGGCGGTACGCTTTGCCCATGAGAACCTTGATGCGCTGCGTGGGTCGTCCGATTCTGGTGCTTTGCGCGGTTGCTGTGGCTGCCTGTGCCTCCAAGCCCACCTCCCTCGCCGCCCCCAACTCCGCCGCCGCGACGTCCACCGGAGCCGTCGCCGCGACTCGGCCGATCATCGCCTCTTCATACGCCGGCCGGTTCCAGTCGGGCGCGGTCGCGGCCGACCACGAACTCGCTTCCGCGGCCGGGGCCGAGATGCTCGCCCTCGGCGGCAACGCGGTCGATGCCGCCGTCGCCACCTCGTTTGCGCTCTCGGTCGTGCGGCCCTACTCCTGTGGCATCGGTGGTGGCGGCTTCATGGTCATCTACCTGCCGAACGACCCGAAGCATGGCCGCGTGTCGGTCGCCATCAACTACCGCGAAACCTGCCCCGCGGCGGTCGGCCCGGACTTCTACGAGAAGCAGGACGACCCCAAGGCCAGCACCCGCGGCGGCAAAGCCGTCGCCGTCCCCGGCACCGTCGCCGGGCTGCTGCACGCACTGGAGAACTACGGCACGCTCGACCGGCGCACCGTGCTCGCGCCCGCGATCCGGCTGGCCCAAAGCGGCTTCGCCGCGGACAAGGACTACGCAGCGCGAGCGGCGGACATCGGCGCACAGTTCCGCGCGGAGCCCGAACTCCAGACACGGTTCGCCTTCGTGTGGGAGCGATTCCTGAACCGGGGCAACGTCGAGATCGGCACGCTGATCCGCATGCCCGAGCAGGCACGCGCGCTCGAACTGATCGCGATGCACGGCGCGGCAGGCTTTTACGGCGGTGAGCTCGCCGCGGCGATCCGCACAGCGGTCTCCGGCGATGGCGGGGTGCTGGCCGCGTCAGACCTGGGGGCGTACACGCCCCGGGAAGTCGAGCCGCTGAGGTTCGGCTTCGCCGTCTGGCAGATCCTGAACATGCCGCCGCCAAGCTCCGGCGGCACAACCATGGCCGCAGCCCTGGGCATCTTCGAACACTCCGGCGGCGCATACGAACTTCGTGCGGAAGAGCGCTGGACCGCACGCTCCGCACATCTCTTCACCGAGTCCCTCCGCCACGCCTTCGCCGATCGCTCGCGGTGGCTGGGCGATCCGGAGTTCGGCGATGTGCCGGTCGCGAGGTTGCTCGCCGATGCCAACATCGCGCGGATGGCCGGCATGGTCGAGCCCGATGCGCGGCTCGCGCCCGATGAGTGCGGCACGCCGCAGGAGGAACTCTCGGCGGTCTTCGCGCACGATGACCACGGCACAAGCCACCTGTGCGCTGTCGATCAATGGGGCGGCGCGGTCGCCTGCACCGAGACCATCAACCTCGAGTTCGGCTCGCTGCTCGCCGTGCCGGAGTTCGGCTTCTGCCTTAACAACGAGATGGACGACTTCCTCACACGCCGCGGCGAGGCGAACGCCTTCGGCCTCACGCAATCGGAGCGGAATCTGCCCGCGCCCGGCAAGCGCCCCTTGAGCAGCATGAGCCCGACGATCGTGCTCGATGAAGCCGGACAGGTCATCGCGATCGCCGGAGCCTCCGGCGGGCCACGGATCATTACCGGGACCGCACAGGCCCTGCTCAACGCGCTGGTGCTCCGAAAGTCCGCCAGCGACTCTGTCGCTTCTCCACGGTTTCATCACCAGTGGTCGCCGGATGTGTTGCGATATGAAGCGGCGTGGGCAAGCACACGCGGCGGATCATCCATGATCGAAGGTCTGCAAGCCCGCGGCCACGATTGCCGCGAGCTCGATGGCGCGGCGGGCGTTGTGCAGCTCATCGTGCGCGACAAGGACGGCGGCTGGAACGCCGCGAGCGACCCGCGAAAGGGTGGGAAGCCCGCGGGGCATTGATTTGGAAGTTGAACCACGGAGGACACGGAGAGCACGGAGAGGAAGACATGGCAAACAGATCACGATCCGTCGCGACAGCAAGGGTGCCCGCAGATCAACCGTACGAGCAGTACCGAAGCCTGCCACAATGGCGACTGATCGACAAGGCGGTTGCTGATTTGGTGAAGAACGGTGACATAGTCGAGCTGACACCGAGACACTACATCGTCGGGTACCTCGTGAAGAAGTCACAAGTCGGTACGAGATCGGCAGGTGTCAAGCCGTCCGTCACAAAGCGATCGGCACCGAAGACAGCAAAGCCGACAAGACGGCCCTGAGTTGGAGCGGAAACGGAGATCGGCAACAGGAGTGCTGCAGTGCTTCTGGACGAAGAGTTGACCGAGCAGATCATCGGTGCGGCGATTGAAGTTCATCGGGCACTCGGGCCCGGACTTCTCGAATCGTCTTACGAGGCGTGCCTTGCCTACGAACTCGAATCTCGCGGCCTCCGCGTCTCGCGACAGGTTCCGCTACCGATCATTTACAAGCAAGTACATCTCGACGCGGGCTACCGAATCGATCTGCATGTCGAGAATCGCGTGGTCGTTGAACTCAAACATGTCGAGAAGACGCTCCCGATTCACGAAGCCCAACTCATCACCTATCTCAAGCTCTCCGGCTGCCGCATTGGCCTCCTGATCAACTTCAACGTCCGGGCCCTGAAGGATGGTGTGACAAGGCGCGTTCGCTGACCACATCGCGATCTCCGTGCCCTCCGTGTTCTCCGTGGTGTAACCCGCCTTGTCTCAATACCACCCAAACTCCGGCGTCTGCGACGGCTTTATCCACGCCTTGTTGAACCTCGCCATCGCATCCTCCGCGCCCTTGCTGTCGCCGCTCTGCTTCAGGGCCTCTGCGAGCCCAAACAGCGACCAGCCGTTCTCCGGCGTCTTCGCCAGATCCTCACGGAAGATGCGCTCGGCCTCCTTGAATCGCTTCGCGCCCAGCAACACCGCGCCCAGCGTGTGCCGCGTCGGCGCATGCCAGTCCGACGGCTCCATGTACGTGAGGGAATCCTCCGCCGACACGGCTTCCGTCAGGAGCGCGACGGCCTGATCCGTCTCTCCCTTCGCCGCCGCGATGCGGCCCGAGAGCACCAGGTCCGCGATGCGGAACACATCGCTCGCCGCGTTGACAAGCCCAAAGCTCAGCATTTCTTCCGGTGTTCTCTTCGCTTCCTCGCGAAGCGCCGCCAGCTCCCGCTCCGCCGCGGCAAGATCTCCCTTGCCCACCTGCGCAAGGCCTCGGGCAAAGTGCCGCATCGCACGTCCATACGTCCAATCCGCATCAATCTCCGGCGCGGCGAGCACCGCGTCCCACCTTCCAAGCCTCGCATCGATCATCGCCGGCCACGCCAGCACCAGGCTCATCTGCGGCATCTCGACGAACAGCTCCGGCGCGCCGCGGCGGTGAAGCTCCGCGCCCGCGGACATCGCCTCGTCCCGGTCCCCCGCGAGCATCCCCGCCCAGCTCAGGAAGTGAATGTTGTGCGGCGCATACATCGCCGGATACAGCCCCTGCACGCCCGTACTCGCGATGTACGTGTCATCCGCCACGATCGCCCGCCGGTTCACTTCAAGCGCATCGGCCCATCGACCCGTCCGCACATACGCGTGCGAGGGCATGTGCACCAGGTGCCCCGCGTTGGGCGCAAGCTGGCCCAGCTTGTCCGCCCACCGCAGCGAGCGCTCCGGCTTCGGCGATGCCTCCGTCGCATGGATGTACAGGTGGATCGCGCCAATGTGGTTCGGGTTGCGCTCCAGCACGCGCTCCAGCGTCGCCAGGATCTCCTCCGTCCCTTCGTGCGGCGAGCCATCCTTCGCCCACAGATCCCACGGACGCAAATTCATCATCGACTCGCCGAAGAACGTCAATACATCGTCCTGCGAGCCAAACCGCTCCATCAACCCCCGCATCGCCACCGCATACGCCTTGTCCGCCGCGGCCTGTGTCTCCGGAGAATCCGGCGCGGGCGAGGGGAACCGCAGCGCGGTCGCCTCGATCAGCGCCCGCTCCATCTCGCTCGCCCGCGGCGAGAGCGACCTTGCAATTGCGATCGCCTGAGTGCCCGCCTCGTTCTGTTCCTTCGCCCCCGGCACGTTGTAGTTGGTGCCCAGCGTGTGCGCAATCCCCCAGTAAGCCATCGCGCAGTCAGGGTCGAGCCGCGCCGCCTCGCGGAAACTCCGCCGCGCCTCATCGTGGTTGAAGCCGTATACCAGCGCGAGGCCCTGCTCGAAGTACCGCCGGGCCTCCGCGGACGTTGTCGTCAGCCCGACGAACTTCTGCGTGCCGACTCCCTCCATCAGCCGCGCGGGGATCTTCTCATCCAGCAGCCACCCCGCACCGCACGGCACCGCCGGCCGGGCCTGAGGTTGCTCCGCGGCGGGCGGCTCCCACATCGACCACCCGATCAGCGTCGCCGTCCCGGCCGTCAACCCTCCCGCCATGAGCAGGCCAGCAGTTCCAGCGATCCATCCCGGCACGTTTCGTCGCGTCTTCATGGGTTTCTCCTGACGTCGGATTCATAGCCGGTGTCGCCTCGCGGTACACCTTGAATCGCTTGACTACTGGTCAACCCCTGCACGAGTTGTTCTGCACGCGCGGAGTTCCAGAATCTCGGTCGGCTGAGGCAAAAACCCCTGAATCTCCGATACGAACCAAGGCACCCGACGGGACCAACACCCGGTCATGTGCCTTGATTGTGGTTTCCTGCTCGCGGCCACGATTGCTGAGAGTTTGGGCAATGCGCTCACTCAAACGGGGCTGAATATGTGGCACTCCATTCGGGCATGCACCGTCCTGGCTTCATGCGGGACCATCTTGGCGACAGCTCCCGCCGCCGCCCAATGCAACGTCTACCGCATCGGCGTGCCGGACTTTGATCAGCATCGCGCCGGCCTCCCCGGCGGCGGCGCGTGCTTCTGCGCCCCCACCGCCGCATCCAACTGGTTCGCGTTCATCGCCAACAACGGATACCCCGACGTCTTCCTCGGACCGCAGGACTGGCAGGCCGCGGCCAGCTACGCGGATGCCACCGCACTCATCTACGGCGTTGGTATCGCCATGAACACTTCGGACGGCACAGACCCTGATGAGGGCGGCCCACTCCCCCCCAATCCATGCACCACCACGTTCGCGGGTTTCCGCAACGGCGCAACCGCCTGGCTCGACTCCGTCGAACCCGGCCGCTTCATTGTCTCCACAGTCGCATCAAACGGCGCGGACACGATCTCGCCCGCGGAACTTTCCGCGCTGCTCTCTTTCGGCGCGCTCCCGGCCGTCTCCTATCGCGGCTTTGCGTACTTCCCCCCAAACCCGACGTTTGGCCTCCCCGCGCGCTGGGTGCTCCAGCCCGCCGGCCACGTTGTGTCCATGACGCGCGTGACGGGCGAGTGCACTTCCTCGCCGCGGATCTGGTATCGCGACCCCGCTGGCTCGACCGGTGAGAACACCTCTCAATCTCCTTTCGTCACCCACTACTCTGACCTCCTCGCCGTCCCCGGCTTCTACGCGCCGGATGCCGACAGCCCGCCCGTCTTCCGCACCATGTGGCTCATGGCCGATGTCAGCAGCACCAACATGCTCAACGCGGTACTCTCGATCGCTCCCGTGCATGGACTCTGGGCGCAACCCGATTCGGGTGAGGTTGTTCTGGGTGGGATGTGGAACCCGGGCACCCTCGCCATCCAGCCCCCCGCGACCCACGTGCTCTCCGGCGCGACTGGCATCGTTTCCCTGCGGATGTCGCCGCGATTCGGTCAGGCCCTGATCGTCTATCTCGACTCCGCCGGCGCTACCCGCATCGGCCGCTTGGAACTGCACTCATCGGCGCTCGTGCCGCTCGGGGCGATCACCTTGCCCGGCCCATTCGTCTTTACACGCTCCGGCCGAGTCATCGGCCTTGAGGAGGGCAATCGCCTGATCTACGCAGACATCGGCGGCACATCGCTCGTCCGCTCCAAGGCCATCACGCTCACACGCTCCCCCGTCGCCATCGCCGCGGATGATGCCGCCGGACAGGCGATCCTGCTTCTTCCTGCCGTCCCGGAAAGCCCCGCCGCGGCCATTCAACGCGCGGACGACGCCACGCTCGTTCTGCACGCACCCGAAGACCTTCCCGAGGGCGTTGCTGTCGATGCCAACTCCTCTATCGCGTTTGATGCCGGCGCCGATGTCCTCTACCTCGCCACGAGCACACCCGGCGCGGCCGCGCCCCTCCTCCGCATCACCCGCGCCCCCTCTTCCGGCCAGTTCATTGCCCAGCCCATCATCCATCCTCACATTGTCGAGCCCCGCGCCATCCAGACCACGCATCGCGGCACGATTGTGTTCGAGTCACAGGGCATCTGCCGCACACTGAAGTTCAATCCCACGCTGGGACAATGGGTCCCTGACACCGACCACCCCCTCGCCGGCCAGAGCATCGCGCCGATCTTCGATCTCGCCACCTCGCGCACGGTCACCGACTCGCTCGACCCGGATGGCGAGTTCGACAACCTGCTCACGGTCGATTCCGGGCCAGGCATCCCGGACTGCATCGCCGACTTCAACAACAACGGCGTCGTGCAGGTCACGGACATCTTCGCCTTCCTGTCGGCGTGGTTTACCTCCGACCTCACCGCCGATGTGGACCTCGACGGCGACACCGATGTTCCGGACATTTTCGGCTTCCTCGCGATCTGGTTTGCCGGGTGCGGCTGACGAGTTTCACTCCAAGATGAAACGGGTTCTGTGCTGCACCGCATGGTTGTGGCTGACAACCACCACTGGCTGTTCTCAGCCAATCCTGCCGGGCAGCGGGAAATCTCGCCCCTGAGACGAGCTTTTCATCGCTGGCATGAAGGTTGCAATCGGGCTTCCTCCACACCAAGGAGGCCCCATGTCCGTGCACCCGATTCATCGAATGTTCTGGCCGATCGCTGCGGCGATCGCACTCCTCAGCGGTGTTCCCGTCAGCCGGGCGTGGTCCCAGGCGAACTACTCCGAATCGTTCCAAGGCGTGGGTGATGGTGAGAGCGGAATCGGCGGACCGAGCACACTTTCCAGCCGCGGCTGGATCTTCCGGAACCAGAGCCGTGGCGGACCCGGCATCTCGCCGTACTGGACAGAGTTCGCAGGTTGGGGGCAATCTGGATCGGGCCTCGGGCATGGGGGCTTTGCCGTCTGGCAGAACAACCAGAGCAAAATCTCGGCATGGGCGCTGCTTCCGGCGATCCCGGACCAGGTCGCGGGCGACCCGCTGAGCATCTGGACGAGCGGCTCGCAGAACTCATTCGGCGAGAACCCGGCGACGCTGGAGATCCGGTACTCGCCGACTGGCGGCACGAGCACGGGGACCGGAGAGAACGCGGTAGGTGACTTCACGCAGGTCCTGGCGACCGCGAGCGGCCCGCACGCGTGGACGCAACGCCTGGTCACACTGCCGGGGAACGGGCGCATCGCGCTGCGGCTTGTGATGGGCCCGGGATCAAGCTCGCAGGTGTTCGGCGGCACCATGCTTATCGACTCGCTGCAGGTCGGCAACCCCCCGCCGCCGCCTCACCCGATGCCCGCGGCGGGGCAGACGGTGCACTGGACGATGGCGCACAGCCCGGTGCAGATCGCGCGGAACGGGGCGGGTCAGAGCCCGATTCTCGTCGCGGGCGGGACGGTGATCGTCGATCCGGGGGTCGAGGTGCGGTTCGCGAGCGGGGCCCAGCTCGAAGTGCGGGGCACAATCGAGCTTGCCGGCACAGCAGCGCAGCCGGTGCGACTGCGCGGGCCGGGATCACCGGTTGTGCAGAACGGCGGCCTCCTCTCAGGTCTTCATGTCGATGTGCAGAGCTTCACGGATGTGACAGCGGGCGGGAAAGTTGTATATGTGGACTCCGCGTTCACGGACCCGTCGGTGCCGACGGGGTTCTCGTACGACAGCGCGGGAGACATCGGCCAGCGGTTCTTCGGCGGCGACCTCTCGACGCAGCGGCAGATCGTCTCTCTCACGCGCTGCACCTTCGGGCAGGGATGCAGCATCGCGCTGCAGCGTGGCTGGCTCGCCGCACGCGACTGCTCTTTCTTCCGAGGCGGACAGGTCCATGTTGGGAATGACCCTGTTGGTGGCGAGGCGATGATGGTCTGGGGGAGCGCGATCCTCGAGAACGTCACGGTCCAGGAGGCGTACATCGACGTCTTCATGGACAAGAAGCAGCGCCGCTTCATTGGCGATGTGAGCGTGACGGGGAACGCACGCGGGCCGGGTATCCGTCTTCAGGGCGGCGCTTCATACCTCATCGAGGACTCGGTGACATTGCAGGGCAACAAGTGGCCGGTCAACATCGGGCGCAACTCGGCCGGCATTCTGCCGGGGAGCGTGCTGCCTGCGACGGGCAATGAGTTCAACGAGGTCCCGGACACCGACGATGCCGCGCCCATGGACGAGGACGTCGTCTGGGCCAATGCGGGGATCCCGTATGCAGTGACGGAGAACAACACAACGCACGGTCGGATCACGATCCTGCCGGGCGTGACGGTGAAGATCGCTCAGGATGTATCGTTCTTCTTCGATACCGACAGCCACGGGGTCGCCGGGCCCATCTTTCTCGGCGAGCCGGAGCAGCCGATCTTGTTCACGTCCTACGAGCCGGGAACGCAGTGGTACAGCCTCGCGGTCGGCAACGTGAAGTGGTTCGGGGCGCGCTGGGACTGGTGCATCTTCGAGCACTCGCGGTTCGGCGTGGGGTTCCACGGGATGCCGCTGTCGATCGACAACTCGATCTTCCGCAACAACCACCGCGCGGTGTGGACCGGCAGCTACTTCTCGCCGCGGAAGTGCACGTTCGAGAACAACGTGTACTCGATCACCGGCGAAGACTTCGCGCCTAACCACACGATCGGGGGCTTCCTCAACGCGAATCATCCGGCGAACCCGAACAGTTTCATCAACAACAACGGGACGCCGGACCCCGACTACTTCTTCAACACGTTCCTGCCCGACGGCGGGCTGATCGCGCGGGCGACGCACAACAGCCTCGAGAACACCGACAGCGACGTGCGCAACAACTGGTGGGGCACGCCGACCGGGCCCAGTGAGCACCGCAACCCCGGAGGTCAGGGCGATGCGGTCTTCTTCGGTCTGCATGCCGGCGGGTACCTGCTTCCCTTCCTCACCGAGCCACCCACGAGCAATCCGCCTCCGGTCGTACGCTTCGTGACGCCCCACCAGGAGGCGGTGCCGGGGGAGAAGTACGTCGTGCAGTGGACGGCGCGTGATGACGGGTCGATCACGGCGCAGCGGGTGTACTACTCGCCGGACTCGAACACGGATCACCAGATGCAACTGCTCGCCGAGATTCCAGCGTCGGCGCGCTCTTACGAGTTCACGGTGCCATCGATCGGGACGCCGCCGAACGGCGCCGACCAGTTCCTGCGTGTGGTGGCGGTCGATGACCTCGGGCAGGAAGGGATCGCGGACCTTCCGATGAAGATTACGAACCCCGCGCCCTTCACCGGAACCCTGACGCCCGACCCGGCGGTGGCGGGCGAGCATCGTCCGGGCGAGTTGCTCCCGGCGTGCGCGGCGTACAGCGGCGTGGTGGGGTCGGTGTATGTCGCGCTGGAGTTCGACAACGATGAGACCAGCCAATCGCTTGGCGGCGCATTTGTAGAGAACGGCCTGATGTGCAACATCCTCGGTGCGGCGATGCCCGACATCAGCACCGACCGTGCCCGCTTCCGCTTCGACGCGACGGGGACGCTGAACCAGGTGAAGAGCTTCTATAGCCCGTGGTTCTCAATTCGTCCTGACCCGCTGCTGGGCGATGCCGCACCGCAGGTCTCGCTCACAAGCAACCACACTGGTCAGTCCTACGCCGGCGGCGCGGTCGTCAACATCGCCTGGACCGCCTCCGATGATGAAGCTCTCCGCTCCTTCGACATCCGCGCCTCTTACGACGGCGGCACGCGATGGATGATCGTCGCCCGCGACCTCCCCGCCGATGCCCGCTCGTACGCCTGGCGTCTGCACGATTCGCAGGGCATTCCGCAGGTCAAGCTGCGCGTCGTCGCCAAGGACCGCCGCTTCCAGAACTCGTCGGCCGAATCGGGCGAGTTTGAAATCACGCAGGGCGGCTTCACCGGCTGTGTTGTGGATCTGAACGACTCCGGCTCGGCCGATGTCCCCGACATCTTCTCTTTCCTGTCGATGTGGTTTGCGAGCGATGCCGCGGCAGACTTCGACGGCAACGGCACGATCGCCGTGCCGGACATCTTCGCGTTCCTCGGTGCGTGGTTTGTCGGCTGTTGAACCGCGTCCCGACGAATGGGTACATTGAGACAAGGAGAACCCTGATGTTCCACCGCACACGAAGCGCCTCGCTCGGCATGCTCGCGGTGCTCAGCGCCACCGCAGCCCACGCACAGTCGTACCGGCTGCAGGAGAGCTTTGATTCCGTCGGCTCTGTCGCACCCGGTCAGAACGGACCATCGGGCCTGATTCAGCGCGGCTGGATCTTCCGGAACCAGAGTTCGCCCGGGGCGAGCACCCCCGCGTGGGCAGCGAACGGCGTCGCCGGCTTCGGGCTTTCGGGCGGCTATCTCAGCGGCACCACCACCTGCGCGGGGCAGTTCGCCAACTTCAGCTCATGGGCGATTCTGCCGGATGTCCCCGGGCTGACCGCGGGCGATCTCTTCACGCTCTGGGTGCTCGATGGCGCGTACGGCGCGGTTCCGACGCACATCGATATCCGGCGTTCGCCGACCGGCGGCACGAGCACCGGCAGTGGACCAACGGGCGTGGGCGACTTCACGGAGGTCCTGTTCACCGGCGAGCTCCCGCTGATCTCCGGCGCGTTTGAGTATGTCCCCGTGCAGCTCACCGTGCCCGGCCCGGGCCGCATTGCGGTGCGGTTCCATGCGCCGTTCGTCTCGAACTTCCCTTCGTTCGCATCGCTGCATCTCGACGAGCTGACCATCGGCGATGCGCCCCCGCCGCCCTGCGAGCTTGTCATTCCCGGTCCGGGCGAGACTGCGGTATGGACCGCCGCGGCGGGGCCATACGAGATCTGCACTTCGCTCAGCGTCCCCGAGGGCGCAACACTCGTGATCGAAGCCGGCTCGCAGGTGAGCTTTGTGCACGGGCACGATCTTCAGATCGAGGGCACGTTGATCGTGCAGGGGACTGTCTCGCAGCCGGTCGTGCTTGATGGAGACAACGTGACCGGGCTCGACATTCGCGGCGATGTGGAGATGACCTACGCCCAGATCGACTGCTGGGTGGGCTTTCGGGACGGCGGCGGCGCAAGCATGACCGACTGTGTACTGAGCGCGGATGCGTGGCTGGGCGCATCGACCGCGGACACGGCCCTGACAATGCTCCGCTGCGATGTGCACTCGCTGGTCTTCTCCGGCGCTGGTGCGGACAACTACACCGATGTCCGGTTCCTCAACCCCGCGGGCAATGTGAAGCTCGGTCGCATCGCGCGAGTCACGGGCGTCGAGTCCGTGGCGCCGATCGAGTACACCCTCAACGGCCAGACGCGGCTCATCGAGAATGTCGAAGTGACCGGTGTCGCCGGCCCGGCGATCACCATCGGCTCTTCGCAGTCGGGCACGGCCGATGTAATGCTCGATGAATCGAACACGCTCATCGGCAACGAGTATCCGATTTACATTCGCACCAGCGGCCTGCACCCGGGCAGCGTGATCCCGACGACCGGCAACATCCACGACGCCGTTCGCGCGCCCTTTGCGCTCGGCTCGACCACCGATGTGCGTTCCCTCGCCGCGCTCCCCGATGTCGGCGTGCCCTACCACGTTCTCGACGATGCCCAGCTCAGCGGCCGCGTGGATTTCGAACCCGGCACGGTCTTCCGCCTCGCGGCCGGAGCGGCCATCGACAACCGCAACGACAACGGCTCGCACCCGCAGATCCGCGGCCTTCCAGGCAATCCCATCCGCTTTGCGCGTCTCGACCCATCGCAGCCCTGGGCGGTGCTCAGCTCGACGCTCGGGATCAACCTCTGGGAGCATCTGGAGATCGACGGCGCAGGCGTCGGCGCGGCCGCGACCGGTTCGTACATCCACCTGCGCGACTGTCAAGTCTCCGGCACCGGCATCGGCGCCAAGCCCGGCAACCGCGGCATCATCTATGGCTCGGGCAACACGTTCCTGAACAACGAGATCGGCGTCCATTGCGACACGTCCATCGAAGCGTGGGGCAGTGTCTCGGGCATCCGATTCGACGGCACAGAGCGGCCCAACAGCTTTCTGGGCAACACGCTGGCGGCCTATTGCCCGCCCAACCCGCTGGGGCCGGCGGCGGAAGACATGGAGATGCAGAACAACTGGTGGGGCGATGCCACCGGCCCGCACGAGCCGCTGTTCTATCCGGAGGGCCAGGGCGACCCGGTGCACTACCCGGTGCTCTACAACCCCTGGCGGACTCAGCCGCCGACACAGAATCAGCGTCCCATTGTGCGGCTCATCACCCGCGTGCACCCTGTTGCGCTGCCCGGCGACCGGATCTTCCTCGAGTGGGACGCTGCGGACGATGTCGGCATCACGCACTTTGATATCGAGATGCTTGTGCCCCCCGTCATCGAGAACGAGCCATACTGGATGCCCCTTGCCGTGAACCTCACCGGCGATACCCGGCGCGCCGAGATCACCGTGCCGCAGCGTCCGTCCGGCAGCCCCAAGCAGGCGCTCTTCCGCATCCACGCCTTCGATGCCGACGGGCAGATCGGCCTTGAGTACTTCGTGCTGCTCGTGCCGGATCAGCCGCCTCCCGGCACGGTTGTGTTTCACACCGACCTCACGCAGCCGCTGGTTTATGACGGTCTCTCCGACTTGTGCTACACGGCCTTCCAGCCCGAGGGTGGCGGGTTCCCCAAGCTCTACTTTGACCTTGATGCCGACATGCGGACGCTCTACACCCGCGGCATCCCGCTCGGCGACATGACGTGCATCGATGCAGCCGTCACGATGCCTATGGCCAGCACCGACCGCGCACGCTTCATGATCCGCTTCGAGGGCAACAACAACGACGATTACTTCTACTTCTCCGACTACTTCTCGATCCGTCCCGATGCACGCCTCGGCGATGCGCCGCCGTCGATCCAGATCGTCTCGCCGACAGCGGGTCAGTCCTTCACCGGCGGCGGTGTGATCCCCATCAGGTGGACCGCCTCCGATGACGACTTCGTGCGCGAGTACCGCGTGCAGGTCTCGCTCAACAGCGGATACACCTACCACACCATCGCCGATCGCATCCCCGCCCCCGCACTCGGCTTCGACTGGCGACTCCCCGCGAGCACAGGCGTAAGCGATGTCCGCATCCGCGCCATCGCCATCGACAAGCGGTTCCAGAACAGCTCATCCGAGACCATCGTGTCGGTCCTCCCCGGCACCGGCGAGGAATGTGCCGCGGACTTCACCGGCGACAACGCCGCCACCGTCCCCGACATCTTCGCGTTCCTCGCGCTCTGGTTCGCCGACAACCCCGCGGCAGACTTCGACGGCAACGGCACGATCGCCATCCCGGATATCTTCGCGTTTCTGAGCGCGTGGTTTGCTGGCTGCTGAGTACAGAAGTGCTTGTTCCAGCATTACTTACAATCGAACTGTGTCGCGCTGCCGGCGTCGTCCCCACAATCTGGGTGGACGCCGGCTCTTTTTGAAGCAGAATACCCCTTGTTTAGGTTATAATCCGTCCACTGCCTGTGTTCGCGGCAGGGTCACTCCAAGCCCATTCAAGGGGAGCTGTTACCCATGGTCCGCGGGATTGTTCGATCCGCCGTCGCGCTTCTGGCGCTTCTCACCATCACCACACCGGCGTTCGCCCAGAACACGCTGCTGCTGTTCCTCTCTTCCGGCGACCCCGGCGTGCTTCCCTCCGCTCCCGGCCAGGCGACACCCCAGCCGCCGGAGCTCGGCACGCCTCTGGCCCCCGTGCCCAATCTCGGCGAGAGCGCACGCCTGTACATCTGGGCGGCGGCCCAGTCGGGCAACTCCGCGATGTCCTGGAACGCCATCAGCTTCAACATCGACATCGACGGGCCCGCAACGCTCTCCAGCCTCACACTCTTCAACCCCTCCAACCTCGGCCAGCCGCGCTGGAACGCGGGCGGGCTCTTCACGCCGCCCCCATCGGGCGCGAGCACCGAGTACAACAACGTCGTCATGCTCGCGGGCGCTGAGTACGGTGTCCGCCGCGTGCCCTACTCCGACGGCTACGCCGCGATCAGCGGCGGCTTTCCTGTCGCCGGCGCGCCCGTGCTGCTGGGCTACTTCGATGTCACCTACTCGCAGATCACGCTGGCAACCGTGTGGCTCGAAGTCGGCGGCCTCGCCTGCGGCAGCACCGATGGCTCCAGCACGCAAGACCGCGTGAAACTCGGCAATGCCGAGACAGGGCTTGGCACGCTCGCAAGCTCTGCCCCGGGCACCCGTCCCGCCCTTCCCGCGGCGATTTTCAACGTCGCTCCGCCGGGCACGTTCACGTTGACGGCCCCCGCCACCGGCCGATACGTCACCACGCTCTCGCCCAAACTGGAGTGGACCCCCGCCCAGCGCGCCGACACCTACTCGGTGCAGATCAGCGCGAACTCCAACATGCTCGCCCCCGTGCTCACACAGACGGGCATCACGGGCACGAGCTTCACCGTGCCGGCGGGCATCCTCGATACCGGGGTCTACTACTGGAGCGTGAGCGCGCACAACACCGGCGGGGCAACCGGGGCTGGCAACGGCCCTCACGACTTCGGCGTGGTGGTCAGCGCGGGCGAATCCTGCCGCGCCGACTTTGACCGGAGCGGCGCCGTCGGCGTCCCCGACATCTTCGCATTCCTGAGCGCGTGGTTTGTGGGTTGCCCGTAACGATCCACGTGCGTCCTCACGCCGCTTCGCGCTTGAACTCCGGGTGGCCCGGCTTGGCGCGAACGCCCGAGGTCGCATCCGGAGCCTCGCGGAAGTCTTCCGCGCCGCGGATGTTCAGCTCGCTGGGCATCGTCTTGCGATACCCCAGCAGCCGCACCACTTCCAGCACATCGCTCCACGTCGGGAACATCACCTCGTTGGACTTTTTGAACGCATCGATCGCCATCAGGAACAGGAACTGTTCCCGGTTCATCTCGCCCTCTTCGGCGCTCTTGGTGAAATCGGTGCGCCTGCGGCCCGGGCCGCGGCGACGCTCCAGCCCTGTCCCCGGCTCGCCCGCCTCCATCGTTCCGCCGTTGATGCGCGCCTGGATCTCGCGCCGGTTCAGCCCCAGCCGCCGGTCGATCCCCAGCTCCGTCGGGACCGCGCCGCGCCTCGTCTCGGACTTCGACGGATCGAACACGTGATTCCCGCCGCCGGAGTCGCCCGCGACAGCCCCGTCCCCGTGCAGATCATCCGCGGGCTCGGCGTGCGGAACGGACGGCCGCGGCGAGGGCTTGGTGTTCGTGTTCGGCCGGTTCTTGTTTGACGGCATGGCGGGAAGCTCCCTGCCCGTGCCATAAATGAGCACGGGCGACCCTGGTGGGCCGCCCGCGTGGTGATAACCAATCTTCAAACCTCCGAGGCGGCCTCAGAAGTCATCGTCCTCGTCGTCATCGACATCGCCATCGAAGTCGTCGTCTTCCTCATCATCGTCGCCGAAGACGTCGTCGTCATCCTCAAACTCGTCATCTTCCTCAAACTCTTCGTCTTCCGTTTCCGGACCTTCATCGTCGAGGTCGTCCCCCTCGTCGTCGTCGTCCAGCTTCTTCCCGTCGTCATCCATCATGGGAATGCCAAATGCGGTCGCCCACTCCGGCCCCGCTTCAACTTCCAACTCTTCAAGCATCACGCTCGGCATGGCTCACACTCGCATGGGGTTGCGTTCGTCGCTCTCGATCCCGACTCCGCGGCGGACAACTCGCCGCATCCCGGGCCCCGAACCGATTCCGGGCTGCCCGTGAAAGGCGGTACACTACTCGCCTCCACGATGGTGTCAACCATCCACCCTCTTTCCCCACAAACCATACTCGAACCCCTCACCCCCCCTCTGCCCCCTGCCCCCGCCTCCTCGCCTCGACTCATCCCTCGGGCTGGCCGTTCTCTTCCCCGATTGCCGATTGGTACCC
>JAEYUO010000099.1 GCA_023432465.1 Planctomycetota bacterium
GCGCTTGGTGGTGCCGTAGAGGATCGGGCGGCCGGGGATTTCGGCCCGGCCGGCGATCTTCACCAGGTGTTTCTCCATGAGCGAGCGGATGGTCTCGCCGCAGGCGACGCCGCGGATGGCCTCCAAGCCGGCGCGGGTGAGGGGTTGCTTGTAAGCGATAATCGCGAGCGTCTCGAGCGCGGCCTTGCTGAGCGCGCTGCGCTCACGACCTCCGTGGAATCGCTCCAGAACGGCGGCGTGCCGGGCGAGCGTCATGACGCGATAGCCACCGGCGACTTGTTCGATCCGAAACGCCCGTCCCGTTTGCTCATAGACCTCGTTCAGCGTCGCGATAGCTTCACGGACAATCGATGACGGGCCGGAGGCCCGCTTGGCAGCCTTGCCCTTGCCGATGGTGGCGGCATCGGGCTGGGAGTCATCCTCCCTCGCGGCGGCCTCCGAGGCGGCTTCGGCGTCGATCAGGCCGACCGCGGCGGCGATCCGGGCCCAACCCAGCGCTTTGTCCACGCTGAACAAGAGAGCCTCGATGCCGCCTAGCAGCTCCTCGGAGAGGGTGTCGGACACCCTGGGAAGCTCCTCGGACGGGGCGGACGTGGCCGGGGTGGCGACCTCCACGGGCTTCTTCGGACGCTGTTTGGTCGATGCCTTGGCCGCGATCTCACTCATGCGGTCATGGTACCACAGCCGGGAGACCGGCAGGCCGGAAAGGAGGCTCAGAAGGCGGCTGGTTGGCCTTGACCCCTGAACCTCCCAATCTATCATCCGTTTATCCGGATGGACGGATGAATCCGAACCCACCGGATTCCCGATTGTTCATCCAGGTTCCACGTGAAACGCTCCGCCAACAACAACTCCCTGCTCACCGACCGCCTCGTCGCCTTGGGCGAGATGGTGCGTCTCCGCATTCTGCGGATGCTCGAGCGGGAGGAACTTTCGGTCGGCGAGGTGGCGCGGATTGTTCAGCTTCCGCAGAGCACCGTTTCGCGGCACCTGAAGGTGCTGGGCGATGGCGGGTGGCTGGTGAAGCGGACGGAGGGGACGGCGACGTTCTACCGGCTCGTTCTGGATGACCTGCCGCGGCCGTCTCGCGAGTTGTGGCTGGTGGTGCGTGAGCAGCTTGGCGGGCCGAGCGGGACCGGGACGACGCCGGAGCTTGCGGAGGATGTGCGTCGGCTGGCCGCGGCGATCGCGGAGCGGCGGCAGGATTCGCAGGCGTTCTTCGGCCGGGTTGCGGGCCAGTGGGACGATGTGCGGAGCGAGCTGTTCGGCACGCGGTTTACGGCGGAGAGTCTGCTGACATTGCTGCCGCGGGACTGGACGGTCGTTGATATCGGGTGCGGGACGGGGAACGTGTCGGAGCTGCTTGCGCCGCTGGTGAAGCGGGTGATTGCGGTGGATGCGTCGGCGGCGATGTTGAAGGCGGCGCAGAAGCGGCTGGAGGGGAAGCGGAATGTCGATTTTGTTCGCGGCGAGCTTGAGAAGCTGCCGCTGAAGGATGGGAGTGTGGATGCGGCGGTTGCGTTTCTCGTGTTGCACCATGTGGCGGAGCTTGGGGCTGCGCTTCGGGAGATGCGGCGCGTGCTCCGGGCGGACGGAGTCGCGCTGATCGTCGACATGGTGGAGCACGACCGGCAGACGTATCGGCACACGATGGGGCATCATTGGCTTGGGTTTGGGGAAGAGAAGCTGCGAGCGGAACTGCGGGGCGCGGGGTTTGGTGGAGAGCGGTTCGTGCCGCTCACGCCGGAGGCGGATGCGAAGGGGCCGGGGCTCTTTGCGTGCACGGCGTTTGCGGAGGGGCAGGGGTGAGTGGTGAAGAGTGAGAGGTGAATGGCGTACTCAGCCACTCGCTCCTCACCGGTCACCAAACACGATTGACGATTCACGATTCACATTTTCCTGGAGATGACATGACGACGATGAGCAAGCCGGCGGTTTCACCCTCAAAGCCCGCAGCGTTGACGGCGGACAAGATCGGCAAGATTGACTTCAAGGTGCGCGACCTCGCGGACTTTGAGCTTGGCCGCAAGGAGATCCGCCTTGCCGAGCACGAGATGCCGGGGCTGATGGCTCTGCGCGAGCGCTACAAGGGCCAAAACCCGCTGAAGGGCGCGCGGATCGCCGGGTCGCTGCACATGACGGTGCAGACGGCGGTGCTGATCGAGACGCTGGTGGAGCTTGGCGCGGAAGTGCGCTGGGCGAGCTGCAACATCTTCAGCACGCAGGATTCGGCGGCATCGGCGGTGGTCGTCGGCAAGAACGGAACCCCGGCCGCGCCACAGGGCGTGCCGGTGTTTGCGTGGAAGGGCGAGACGCTCGAGGACTATTGGTGGTGCACGGACCAGATCTTCAAGTTTGTTGATGCGGGCGGGAATGTCATCGGGCCGAACCTGATCCTGGATGACGGTGGCGATGCGACGATGCTCGTGCACAAGGGCGCGGAGTTTGAGAAGGCGGGCAGGGTGCCCGACTTCAACGCCAAGAGCGAGCCCGAAGAGTGGGGCGTGATCCTGAAGCTGCTTCGCGACACGATGCCGTCGCGGCCGGGATACTGGACCAAGATGGCCAAGGAGATCAAGGGCGTCTCCGAGGAGACGACCACGGGCGTGCACCGCCTGTACGACATGATGAAGAAGGGGGAGCTTGCGTTCCCGGCGATCAACGTCAACGACAGCGCGACCAAGAGCAAGTTCGACAACCTGTACGGCTGCCGGCACTCGCTGGTGGACGGCCTCAACCGCGCGACGGATGTGATGCTCAGCGGCAAGGTGGCGGTGGTGCTCGGGTATGGCGATGTGGGCAAGGGGTGCTGCCAGGCGCTGCGCGGCCAGGGCTGCCGCGTGATCGTGACGGAGATCGATCCCATCAACGCCCTTCAGGCGGCGATGGAGGGGTATCAGGTCACGCTGCTTGAAGACATGGTGGAGACGGCGGACATCTTCATCACGACGACCGGCAACAAGAACGTCATCACGCTGGCGCAGATGGAGAAGATGAAGGACAAGGCGATCGTCGCGAACATCGGCCACTTCGACAACGAGATCGAGATGGCCGGGCTGTACGACGGCGTGAAGAGCGGTCAGGTGAAGCGGGTGAACATCAAGGCTCAGTATGACGAGTTCGTCTTCCCGAAGACCAACCGGAGCATCCTGGTGCTCGCCGAAGGGCGCTTGATGAACCTTGGCTGCGCGACGGGGCACCCGAGCTTTGTCATGAGCGCGAGCTTCACGAACCAGACGATCGCGCAGCTGGACCTGTGGCTGAACTCACAGAACAAGCCGACGCTGAGCGGCTTCAAGTATGAGAGCGGCAAGGTGTACGTGCTGCCCAAGAAGCTCGATGAAGAGGTTGCGCGGCTGCACCTGGCGAAGCTGGGCGTGAAGCTGACCCGGCTAACCAAGGAGCAGGCGGACTACCTCGGCGTGTCGCCGGATGGTCCGTACAAGGCTGAGCACTACCGGTACTGATCGAGGGAACACCAGAACAGCAAAGCAGCAGAACAGCAAACAGTACGCTGAGAGGGGCCGGAGCGATCCGGCCCTTTTTCATTTCTGTGGTAGCATGAAGCGATGCTTGATTGGACCAACTGCTCTGCGATCGAGCGCGTCTCCGGCAAAGTAAGCGGGGCGTGGCTTTTCAAGGGCACACGAGTTCCAATAGCCGCGGCGTTCGAGAACCTCTCGGCAGGAATGTCGATCGAAGAGTTTATCGAGGCTTTCCCAGGCGTCACTCGCGAACAGGTGGAAGAAGTTCTGCGGTTTGCGAGCCGTGATCCTGCGGCGTAGCCACGAGACACTTCGTCAGTCACCACCGCAGAGCAGGATGCGGAGTTGCACGGTGGAAGGCGGCGTGGCGGGGCTAGGGTTCCAGAAGATCACGCTCGCAGGCCAGTTTTCAGGCGAGGGGAAGCGGGAGGCGCCGTCGGGGATCCGCTCGATGTGGTCTGGGAACTGCGTGCGTACCAACTGGTCGAATTCGTGCACGATCGCCGCGGGCTTTGTGGTTTCGCCGCGGAGCGGAGACTCCGTGAACAGCAAGTTGGCGTGCTTGCTGGAGGGATAGAGCAACATCCACGACGAGAGGGAACCGGAGATGCGATCGATCGCGGGGCGGTTTGCACGGAGCCACATCGCGCACGACTGCTCGTACGCCGCGGCGAGTTCGGGGTCCAGCCAGGCGGCCCGGATCATCAATGCGTTGGCAAGCCATACGCGAAAGTTGGCACGGAAGAGACACAGGAACGGCGCGGCGGGCGGACTGAGCTTGAGCTGGGCGATGGGACAGTGGCCCGCGGCGATGTTGATACCGCGGATGATCGTGGGCTGATCGGAGCGGGAGTTCCAACTGAGGTCGAGACGGATGAGCGGAGGACCCTTCGCCGCGGCGTATTCGCCGATGCGCCGCGCTGCGGGCGGAGCGGGGAGCGCGGGGTCGATGAGCGGTACCTTGTCCGGCGGGATCCAGCGGCCGTGGAATGCGAGCGAGCGGGCGTTGGGAACGCCGAGAGCGTGGATGATGCGCCCGGCGCGGCCGGAAGCGAAGCTGTCCAGGAACTCGCGACGGAGCGCATCGACATCGATGAAGAGTTCGAGGCAGGTGGCGCCGACGTCACAGCCGCGTTGGGCCGCGGACCAATCGCGATGCGGGATCACGGCAACGGTGGTGATGGGTAGCACGGTGTCGGGGATGAACTCAATGACTGGATTACCGGCTTCGAAGCGATCGACTGTCAACAGGACGGGCCTTCGATCGGCAAAAGCCGCCGCGGCGCGATGGATGGCGGCTGCACTGTCCGGAGAAAGCGGCAGGAAGAGCTCGACGGAGCGGGCGAGGGTCTGCTCGAATACCTCGATTTCCGCCGCGGCATCGGTTGCTGCGGGGAGCGTGCGTGGGTCGAGCCAGAGGGAGAGGACCGGGTGTGTCGTCGCGGCGGGTGCATGGCCGGGCGAGTGCGCCGGAGCCTGCCCGGCAAAGGGCCAGCAGATGAGCAGCATGAAAGCGATGAGCGTGCGGGACATCATGCGGGGGACTCCGGTTCGCGGAGTGTACCGGCGATGGTCGATGATCGTTGTTCCCTAGGATTCTGTGAGCATGACGAGGCCGGCACACGAACCCGAGCGCATCCTGATCATCCGGCCGAGTGCGCTGGGGGATGTATGCCGCACGGTGCCGGTGCTGGTGAGCCTGAAGCGGAGATGGCCGCGGGCGCGGGTGGATTGGGTGGTGCAGGATTCATTCGCCGCGGCGGTGGAGAACCATCCGGATCTTGGACGAGTGGTTCCGTTTCCTCGGGCGGAGTTTGATCCGTGGTGGAGGTCCCCCACTGCCTTTGCGGCGTTGATGCGGTGGATGGGCGGGCTGCGGCAAGAGCGGTATGACCTGGTGCTGGATTGCCAGGGGCTGCTGCGGTCGGGGATCTTTGCGGGGGCGACGGGGGCAGCGCGGCGGATCGGGTATTCGAACGCCGAGGAGATGGGGTGGCTCGGGCTGAACGAGCGCATCGATGCGCCGATGAGCGAGCACACGGTCGATCGGATGCTGCGGCTGGCGAGCGCGGCGACTGGCGTCGAGGCCATTCGCGACATGCGGCTGTACTCGAGCGCCTCGGAGCGCGACGCGGTCGCGGCGGATGCGAGGCTGGGGGGGGTTGGGAAGCGGTACGCGGTGATCGCGCCCACGAGCCGGTGGCCGGGGAAGCTGTGGCCGGCGGAGCGGTATGCGGAGGTGGCGAAGTGGCTACTAGAAGATCGCGATGGCGGCGCTGCGCGGCTTCATGCGGTGGTGGTTGTGGGCGCGAAGTCTGAGCGCGGACAGATCGGGCCGCTGCTGGAACTGGCAGCACGCGATTCGCGCGTGGTGGACCTGGTGGGCGCGACGAGCATTGCGCGGTTGATGGCGGTGATCGAGGCGTCATCGCTGGTTGTGGCGAACGACTCGGCTGCGGTGCACATGGCGGTGGGGTTCGATCGGCCCATCGTGGCGATCTATGGGCCGACGGATGTGTCGCGAGTCGGGCCGTATGGGCGGGCGGATTGTGTCGTTCAAGAGCTGCGCGAGGGGGATGTGTTTGATCACAAGGATGAGATGCGCGGGCGGGAGATGATGGAGAGGGTGAGCGTGGGGGCGGTGATGGGGAAGTGTGCGGAGGCCGTAAACAGCCAGCGATCCAAGGTTGGGGCGGCCTGATTTTGGATTTTGGATTGCGGATTTTGGATTGATCGTGCGGAGGAGAAATGCCCGGTCGGCGGCCCGTTATGCGATTGTTTGTTGCGGTGTATCCGCCGGCGGAAGCTGCACGCGGGATGCTGGAACTGCTAAACGGACTGGAGTTGCCGGAACATCGACTGGTGTCGGCGGAGCAGGTGCACATGACGCTGCACTTTGCGGGGGACACGGACAAGCGGCAGCTTGAAGACGTGATGGAGTCGGTGCAGCGTGCCGCGGCGGGGGTGAAAGCGTTTGATTTGCGGCCGCGGGAGCTGATGTGTCTGCCGGAGCGCGGTGATCCGCGGCTGGTGGCGGTGGAGACGGATGCGCCGGCGGGGCTGCTGGAGATTCAGCGGCGGCTGGCGGGAAAGCTGGCGCGGCCGGCGCGGGATCGGCAGAACTTCCTGCCGCATTTGACGCTGTGCCGGTTTCGGAACGGGGCGAGAGTGTGGCGGGTGGCACGGCGGACGGTAGAGATGGAGGCGTTTGCGGTGCGGGAGATCCGGTTGATGGACAGCGTGCTGCGGCCGGGCGGGGCGGAGCACAGGGAGGTGGGGAGGGTGGGGTTGGGGTAATGCGGGAAGTCGGAAGTCGTACTTCGATCCGAGTTGAACACAACTTTGGGTTATGCTCTGCGCATGCAGGTTTACGTTGTCGTCATTTGGAACTTCCACGGCCGCGGCGGGGCGAAGGCGGCGCTGGCGATGCTGCGGCGGTGCGATCTCCGGCACGAGGCGAAGCAGGAGATCGATGTGCCGATGGAGGATCCCGACACGGATGAGCCGTGGTCGACGGGGTCATTCGGTTCGGTACGGCTGCAGAGAGATGATCCCCGACTCTCGATACTGCTGAAAGAGCTTCGGGCGGCGAAGGTCAAGCCGATCAAGCGGATCGAGCGGGTGCACAGCAAGAAGGAGCTTGGCGCCGAGTGGCTGGAAGTGGTCGGATCGACGACGATGGTGGTTGCCGGCAACATCAAGGGCCAGGTCTGGGACTTCAAGCGGGCGTGCAGCGAATGCGGCGCTGGCGCGGTGCCGGTCGCTCCGCTGATAGTCCGGTTCGATGGGAAGCCGCCGAAGCAGGGCTGGAGCGTTTCGGTACCGTGCGGACTGGTGGTGGTGTCGGCGGAGGTCGCGGCCGCGTTGACGAAAGCGAAACTGACGGGGTTCACGCTCGAGCCGGTGCGGACGCCCTCGAAGAGCACCGTCGACAAGAGGTTTCGGTGGCTCCGAGTTCCGTGCGATTGGCCGGAGCCAAAGGCTGGGCGGAAGTGCCGCGTTTTCGGCCGGTGCGGCGACTGCGGGCGAGCTGAGCTTCACGGGGAGGG
Source organism: Planctomycetota bacterium (assembly GCA_023432465.1). GTDB lineage: Bacteria > Planctomycetota > Phycisphaerae > Phycisphaerales > UBA1924 > JAHBXL01. The sequence continues at coordinate 7,535 of JAEYUO010000099.1, forward strand.
CGCCTGCTACGAGCGGCTGCCCGCGAAGTCCAAGGACTTCAACGCTTGGCAGGGGACGATACTTCCCGAGAATCGGGTTTCCGGCGTGCTGAACCGGCCCACAGGCCCCGAACCGATGCTGGTCATTTCACAACGGGCGTATGACGTGCTGAAGAGGGCGGGCGTGAAGGCCCTGAAGTGCGTGCCGGTGGAGTTCAAGGGCTCGTAGGAGACAGTGAACATGGGGCTGCATTCCAGTCAGTGAAGTGCGTCGCGACGGTCGTGCATCCTGCGGGCGGGGAGGCCGGCCGAATGCGTGCACGCTCGCAACCTTCAACCCGGGTCTTCGCAGAGCCTCAGACCCGGCGTCGTGCGGAGTCAGTAGTTCGGCGTCGGCGCGCGGTAGGCGTTCATGTCGATCGACTTGAACCAGTCGATGGTCTTCTTCAGACCTTCGCGCAGCGGAACAGTGGGTTCCCAGCCCAGGTGCTTCTTGGCGAGGGAGATGTCAGGCTGGCGCTGGGTCGGGTCATCGGCCGGGAGGGGCTTGTGGACGATCTTGGATTTGCTGCCGGAGAGCTCGATCACCTGCTGGGCGAGCTGGAGCATGGTGAACTCGACGGGGTTGCCGATGTTCACGGGGCCGATGAAGGAATCGGGACCGTTCATCATGCGGTTGATGACCTCGATGAGGTCCGACACGAAGCAGAACGATCGCGACTGGCTTCCGTCGCCGTAGATCGTGATGTCCTGGCCGGCGAGGGCCTGGCGGATGAAGTTGCTCACCACGCGGCCGTCATACGGGTGCATGCGCGGGCCGTAGGTGTTGAAGATGCGCACGACGCGGATGTTGACCTTGTTGGAGCGGTGGTAGTCGAAGAAGAGCGTCTCGGCAGCGCGTTTGCCCTCGTCGTAGCAGGCGCGGGGGCCGATGGGGTTGACGCTGCCGCGGTAGCTCTCGGGCTGCGGGTGGACCTCGGGGTCGCCGTAGACCTCGGAGGTTGAGAACTGGAGGACCTTGGCGCGGCAGCGCTTGGCCATGCCGAGAATGTTGATCGCGCCCATGACGGAGGTCTTCATGGTCTTGATGGGGTTGTACTGGTAGTGGCCCGGCGCGGCGGGGCAGGCGGCGTTGTAGATCTCATCGACCTCGAGCCAGAGCGGGTGCGTGACATCGTGGCGGATGAGCTCGAAGTTGGGCTTGCCGATCAGGTGGGCGATGTTGATCTTCTGGCTGGTGAAGAAGTTGTCCACGCAGATGACGTCGTGGCCCTGCGCGACCAGGCGGTCGCAAAGGTGGGAGCCGAGGAAGCCGGCGCCGCCGGTGACCAAGATTCGCTTGCTCGTCGTCAAGGATCAACCTCCGATAAGTCGCAGGGCAGGGGCCGCAGTGTAGGTGTCATGGAATCGGCGATTGCGAGCCGCGACGAAAGCCCAAAGCGGCGGAGAGAGGACCGATCCGGGAGGCCGGGCGGTCAATCCGCCGGCGGCGCGGGGGGGATGCGGAGGGTGATCCCGGCCTTGATGCGGTCGGGGTCCGGCAGGACATCGGTGTTGGCCTCGGCGATCAGATTGGTGAGCGACGGACGACCATACATCCGCTTGGCGATGCCCCAGAGGGTGTCGTTATCCTGCACAACATACGTCCGCCATCCGTCGGCCACGGTGGACGGTTTAGGGGGGTCGGCCGGGGAACGATCCGGCTGTTGCGCGGTCGCCGGCGCGGCGGGAGGGCTGGACTGCGGAGGGTCGATCTTGACAACCTTGCCGCGGATGTTGTCGGGGTCTTTGGGGATGCGGAGGACCGTGACGCCGGGCTTGAGCTTGTCGGGCGTGAAGAACGGGTTGGCGCGGGAAATGGCCGTCCAGCGGGAACGATCGCCGTAGAAGCGAACCGCGATGTCCTGGAGGGAGCGGTCACCGGTCTGCACGGTGTAGTCGATGAACTCGGGCGGAATCAGCACCTCTCCAGAGCCGGCGACGGGCATCGGTTCCGGCGGCGGGATGCGCACCGGATCGGGTTCCGGACCTGCGGTGTTGCCCGGTGCCTGAGCCTGATTGGCAGCGGGCGGCAGAGAGCGGGGCTGCGGAAGTGCCGGCGCGGGGGGCGCGGCTTCCTGGATCGGGCGTTCGTCCACGAGGATGCGGCGGCGCGAGGAGGGCTCGTAGAGCCAGAACACGACCACCCACACCGCGATCGCCAAGCCGAGCACGCCGAAGAGTCGCGATGTGGAGTCGCCCATGGCGGAGCCTCCGCGGCGAGATTCAGACCTTCAACGGATCCGTCGGTTCATCAGCGTGCGGGTCGGCCTCGCGCGACCAGACCAGCGGAGCGGCGACGGCGATCGAGGAGAAGGTTCCGACGACGATGCCGACGATCATGGTGAACGCGAAGACGCGGACGCCCTCGCCGCCGATCAGGTAGAGGACGATGCACGAGACGAAGGTCGTGCCGCCGGTGATGACGGTACGGCTGAGCGTCTGGTTCACGGAGGCGTTGATGACCGCGCGGCTGGCGTAAGGGAGCTTGCCGCGGTTCTCACGGACACGGTCCATGACGACGACGGTGTCGTTGAGGGAGTAGCCAAGGATCGTCAGGATCGCCGCGATGACGTTGAGGTCGATCTTGAAAGGGAGGAGCTTGAGCGAGGTCGCGAGGTCGGGGTACTCGTGATAGATCCACGCGGCCGCGCCGACCATGCCGATCGAGACGAAGCAGTCGTGGGCGGTGGTGGCCATCGCGGCGAACGCGTAGCGGAGCGAGCCGAACCGGACCCAGATGTAGACGATCACAAGCAGGGAGCTGATGAGCAGCGCGGTGATGGCCTGGGCGCGGAAGGTCGCGGCGATCGCCGAGCCGAAGCTCTGGACGCTGGCGAGGGTCTGCGCCTCCGTGAACGCGGCGCGGGCAAGGTCCCACTCGCGATCCCGGACCTGGTCGTTCCAGCGGGCCTCATCCTCGAAGTGGTCGATCTGCTGATCCTGCACGAGGATGACGACAGTCGTTGCGGCGGACTCCGGCCCTTGCAGCACGATGACCCGCTGGTCGCGGCCCGAGGTATCGGCGAAGTCGGTCCGGGACCGGGCCTGGGAGAGCCGCGATTCGATCTCCTCGCGTGCGAGGGGGGGCTGGATGTCGGCGAGGACGATGCCCACGCCGCCGACGAACTCCGGCGGGATGCGCTGCGCGATGCCCGGCATATCGATGGCTTCATCGAGCGAGCCGCCGACAAGCGTGTACACGGGCGCGCCGCGGCCGGGGGCGGCATTTCCATCGGAGCCCTTGAAGGTGACGGGGACGCGGACATCGAGCACATCGGAGAAGGCGGAGATGATCGCAGTCTGAACGGTCTCGGCGTTGGTGAGGAGCGTCTTGATAGTGAAGGTGTCGGAGCTGACACCGTCGCCGCGGGGATTGACGACGGCGATCTCGGCGGTCGCGAACTCCTTGAGCGGGCTCTCGGCCGGGGCTTCATCGGCGATGGCCTTGACGCGGTCGGCGACGTCGGAACGCTTCAGGAGGACGGGCTGCGCGCCGTCGGACTTGGTGACGATTGTGACGGACGTCCCGCCGCGGAACTCGGATGCGAGGAGGTTGCGGCCCTCGACGACGATGAAGAGGATGCCCAGACCGACGAAGAAGAACGAAAGGGCGTAGAAAAAGCCGCGAAGACGCATCCAGTCGACGTGGAGGTCAAAGAGCTTCTGCACGGCGGGGACGGCCATGGGGAGCATGGAGAGCCGGCGGATGCGGACCTTCTCGACCAGGATGGTGAAGATCCAGCGTGTAACAAAGAGCTGGGAGAAGAGGGTCGTGACAAGACCGATTCCGAGGGTCAGCGCAAAGCCCTTGATCTCGGGCGTGCCGGTGAACCCGAGGACCACGCAGACGATGAGCGTGGTGACGTTGCCGTCGACGATGGCCGAGAGGGCCCTTTCGTAGCCGAGTCGCACGGAGGTGCGGAGATCCTCGCCCTTGAGGAGCTCTTCACGCACACGCTCGTACACCAGCACGTTGGCATCGACGGCCATGCCGAAGGTGAGGATGACGCCGGCGATACCGGGGAGCGTGAAGGCGGCCTGGTTGAGGGCCATGGCGCCGAGAATGAGCAAGGAGTTGATGAGCAGGGCCAGCACGGCGACCATGCCGAAGCCGAAGTAGTACACAACCATGAACCCGGCGGTGATGGCCAGCGAGATGAGGCCGGCCTTCAGGCCTCGATCAAGGTTGTCCTTGCCGAGCTGGGGTCCGAGGGTGTTCTGGCTGATGGGCTCGGGGGTGAGCTTGGCGGCGAGCGAACCGGCCGAGAGAACGCGGATGATGTAGCTGAGCTCGGCCTGCGAGAAGTTGCCGGTGATCTGACCGGAGTCGGCGATTCGGCTGATGAGCCGCGGGGCGGTGTACACCTCATCGTCGAGCAGGACGGCCATCTGCTTGTTGACGTTCTTTTCCGTGAGCGATCCGAGCTTGGAGCCGCCCAGGGGGTCCATGCGGAAGGCGATGGCGGGACGACCGAAGCTGTCGGCATCCTGGAACGCCTGGCTGACGGCCCACGCGCCGTCATCGACGGTGAGGCGGAGGCCGCGGCGGTCCCAGGCGAGCATGTAAAACTCGCCGCGATAAGACTCGACCACGTACCCCATGTTCGCGAAGAACGCGGCGGCGGAGGCGGGGTCCTTGACGGTCTCAAGCTGCTCGGCGTTCTCGATCCAGTTTTCGATCTTGTTGATCTTGAACCAGCGTGCATCGGGGGAGCGGTAGCGCGTCGGCCCGCCAATCCGGATCTGATTGCGGGCTTCCTGCTCATCGGCGTACTCGCCGGGGTTGATGGTGATTCGGAAGCTGAGCACACCGGCGCCCTTGAGCAGGCGGATCAGGTCGGCCGGGTCATCGAGCGTACGACGCTTGGCCTCGTACTCGTTCCAGATGGCGACGACGTTGTCGACGGCCGCGCGGGTCTGGTCGTCGGTCGCCTGAGCCCGAATCTCCTGGAGCGCGCGGGCACGCGGGCTCTCAAGGGTGACGACTTCCTTGTCCTTGCCGCGGAGTCGGACTTCGCGGTCCGAGAGCGACAGGGCGCGGCGGACATCGGAGGCCGTGATGGTGCCGGCGGTGGCGCGGGTGCGCTGGTCCTCATAGGCGATCTCGAGGGGGGCCGCGATGTTGATCTGCGCGGCGACCGCCTGCTGCGCGAGAGGGAGGGCGGCCTGCCACTGCACGAACTGTGGGTCGGCGGGATCGCCCCCGGCGGCGAGATGGTCGTCGATGAGCTTCCGCAGGCTGTCCACGCCGGCCTGAGCCTCGGTGAGCTTCTGGCGAGCCTCACGGAGCTGGTCGTAGGTCGCGGCGGCGAGCGTCAAGGCGTCGGAGCGTGCGGTGTCGCCCTTGGCGATCTGCGCGATCTGAGCGGTGCGGGTTTCGGCGGGGGCCGCCATGATGCGGTCGATCTCTTCGGAGGAGATCGAACTGGTCGCGAAGGGCTTGAGGGCTTCCTCCACCTTGGCGCGGATGTCCTTGACCTGCTCCGTGGGCAGAGGCATGGTGATTTCGATCCGGTCGGCACCGACGGCGACGACAGAGATCTCCAACACGCCGTTGGGGTCAATGCGCTCCTTGATGACCTCGACGACCCGCCCGATGACATCGGTCTCGCCGGGCTTGACATCGACGCCATACACGAGCGTTGCGCCGCCGGCAAGGTCCTTGCCGAGGCGGAGGGTGTCGCTGGGCGGATAGACCGCCCAGAAGGCGATCAGGATTGCCGCGAGGATGATGAGACCGCTAGAGCCGAGGTTCCGCATAGTTCAGGCCTGTCCGTCCCTTGCCCCACATCCCAACCGCCCACTTGACAATCGATGCCGGAGACACCCCTGCCGGGAAGGCCGGGGTAGATAGATCGACCGAATCACGGTCGGAAGTTCATGTCGCGACCTTGGCACCCTTGCCGGTCTTGACCTCAACCTGCCCGCTCAGCGTTCCCGCCCCCCCCTTGGCTCCCCCCGAGTCACCCGCGCCTGCTCCGTCGGGGACGGACTTGAGGACGGTCTGGATCGAGGATCGCGTCACGCGCATCTTGACGTTGGAACTCTCATCAATCTTCAGGACAACTTCGTCATCCCGGATATCGGCGATGGTGCCGATGATGCCGCCGATGGTGAGGACCTTCTCGCCCTTCTTGATGGATGCCAGCAGGGCCTCGCGCCGCTTCTTTTCCTTACGGCTGGAGAGGATGCTGAAACCAATGAAAAAGACCATGACCAGCAGGATCGGCCCCATGAGGCCGAAGGGGTTCGGGGATGCCGCGGGCGCACCCGTGCCTGTCGCGCCGCCGGGGGCGGTGCCCGTCGCAGCGGTGCCGGATGCCGATCCGTTGCCGACGGCGTTGGTCAACGCGTCGCCTTGGAATGCCAGCGTGACGGGGATGGACTCTTGAAACGTCTGGAACAACTGCATTGCCTCTCCGATCCCCACCCGGATCAACCATGACGAGCGCCGACCCAACCCTCCGCGGCGACCGGCCACCGGCGCACCAACCCCTCCCAGTCATCCGTGACGATCGTCGCGCGGACGTCGGCCATGAATCGCTGGAAGTGCCGTAAGTTGTGCAGGGTCACAAGGATCGGACCGAGCATCTCACCGGCCAAGAACAGATGGCGAATATAGGCGCGCGTGAAAGTGCTGTCACCAACGGCCTTCGCGGGAACCCCCCCTACTTGGGCGGAAGCATGCCCTGATGCGGCGGCGGGTGCACCCCAAATCGCCGAGATTGCGTAGTTTGCCGGGGCACAGGCAGGGCAGTCGCACCCCGCTTCGATCGGACCGTCATCTTCGCTGTACTGGGCGTTCCGCAGCCGGATCTGGCCGGAACTGGTGAAGGCGTTGGCGTTGCGTCCGTTGCGGGTGGGGAGGACGCAGTCGAACATGTCAACACCCGCCAAGACGGCGTTGAGCAGGTCGCGTTCATAGCCCACCCCCATCAGGTAGCGGGGCTTGGCATCGGGGAGCAGGGGCGCGGTGTGCCGGACCACGCGGGCGATGTCATCGGGGCTCTCCCCCACTGCCACCCCGCCGATGGCGTAGCCGGGAAGCTCGATGTTGCAGATTCGCTCGGCCGACCATGAGCGGGCATCGAGATCGATGCCGCCTTGGACAATGCCGAAGAGGGCCTGATCGTGGGCACGCTGGTGTGCGGCCTTGCACCGCTCCAGCCAACGAACGGTGCGCTCGTTGGCGATCCGCAGGCGCTCGGCGTGGTCGTAGCCGGCGCGGGACTTGGATGGCGTATCGCGGCGGATGGCTCGGACCAGGCGGGGGTCCTGAGCGGCGACGCCCTCCGCCGGCAGGGCGGCTTCAGCGGCGGGTGGGCAATCGTCAAACGCCATGATGACGTCGGCACCGAGCGCGTTCTGAACGTGGGTCGCTCGTTCGGGCGTGAGCTCGATCAGGCTTCCGTCAACGATGGACTTGAAGGTGACTCCGTTGTCGGTGATCTTGTTCGAGTCGGCCATGGAGTAGGCCTGATAGCCACCGGAGTCGGTGAGGATCGGCGCGTTCCATGAGATGAAGCGGTGCAGCCCGCCGCGACGGGCGACGAGTTCGTGCCCGGGCCGGAGGAGGAGGTGGTAGGTATTGGCGAGGACGATCTGCGCGCCTGTGGCGCCGACGAGCCCGGGCAGGATGCCCTTGACCGTACCGCGGGTGCCGACGGGCATGAAGGCGGGGGTATCGAACTCGCCGTGGGGCGTGGAGATACGGCCGCGGCGGGCGAGGGTGCGGGTGGAGCGGTGGAGGATGGAGAGCGAGACGGCCATGAGGGGGCTTATGCGCCCCTTCGCGAGGGAACGGCGTTGTGGAGGAACTCCCGCTCCGCATCGGTGAGGCTTTCGGAGCCTTCGTGGTCGTACTTGTCGATGATGCGGTCGAGCTCGACTTCGATCGGGGAGCGGTGCTCGCGCGTGACCGGGGGCGGGACCGCGCCGCGGCGTTCGGGGAAGAGCCGGACAAAGTCGCGGAGGATCTGCGGATTGCGGATGAGGTATGCGCCGGCGAGCGCGCCGCCGACGTGCGCGGCATCGCCTCCGGCGTTGGAGCCACCGGCGAAGAGGTTGATGATCGCCAGAAGCAGGAAGGCGTACACCGCGGTGGCCAGCCTCATGGGCAGAATGAACGCGACATCGACGATCTGCCGGGGGGCGATCCGTGCGGCGGCGAGGAGCACGCCAAAGACGCCGGCGGATGCGCCGACCAGGGGCGTGTAGACATCATCGACGAGCAGCGCGGGGATGCGGCTGACGATCGCGCCGGAGACATTGGCCGCGAGGAGATAGCCGACCAGATTCAGCACAAGGTACATGAGCGCGCCGGCCGCGCCGCAGAGGAGATAGAAGACGAGATAGCGGCGCCGGCCGAGATACTCCTCGACCAGGCCGCCGATGAACCAGAGGCCGAGCATGTTGAAGGCGAGGTGGATCCAGTTGGCGTGCAGGAACTGGAAGGTCAGGAATCGCCAGAACTGCAGGTCGTTGAGGGCCTTGCCGGTGGAAAAGTGGCCGACGGCCTCGACGAGAGGCCGCTCGGCGAAGCGGATCCCGCCGACGATCTGCGGTTCGGGCTTCCCGGTCCGGAGGTTGATCATGGGTCGGCCGTCGGGCCCCACGAGCACGGTCTGAGGATCGACACGCGGGTGGTAGAAGACCCCGGGAACACCGGGCATCGCGAGGGTCATGGCGGAATCCACGACGGCGCGGGCACGCTGCTCGGCGGTGGCGGTGTTCAGCCAGAAATCTCCCCAGGGCACGGCGACGGGGCGATTGCCCGGGGGCATGGTGGCGATGATGAAGACCGCGACATTGATGATGATCAGCCAGGTGTTGACGGACACCAGACCGAGCTTTCCGAGCGCGTAGCGAGCCTCGACGGCGGCATCGGCATCCAGGAGCGGGTCGTTCGTGGCGGAGTCGTGGGGCATGGGGAGTGCGTGGTCCGGGTATCGGCAAACGGAGGGGCCGGGGCGGATTACTTTCCGGCCGCGCGTTTGCGGGCGGTCTCGGCCTCGAGGGTCTTGCGCTCGCCACGGGTAAGACTGCCCATGCCCTGGTTGGCAATCTTGGCGAGGATGCGGTCGACTTCTTCGCGTTCTTTCCGATCTTTCTCCTGCTGCTTTCGGATCTTCTCGAACCCGCGCCGGTCATCATCGGCGGTGGGCATCCCGGCATGGCCGCGGGAGAAGTCGTACATCTCCAGAGGACCGGCATCCTCCATCATGCGGGTCCGTGCACGCTCCTGGAACGAAACAATGCCCGCGAACAGAGCAACGGCGAAGAGGGTGTTCTGCCCGGTGGTGAGGGCGAAGACACCCACGATGATCGCCATGAACACGCCCAGATTGGTGGCGATGAGCATCGACTTGCGGTAGCCGACGCGGGACCAGAGGAGTTCCTGCACGACGCGGCCGCAGTCCATGGGGAACATGGGGAGCAGCATGTTGAAGAGGAGGAGGACGAGGTTCATGTGGTAGGCGGACCACACGAAGTAGCGGATGTAGGAGGTGTCGAAAGCGAACCACTCAAGCCGCCAGACGCTCTGATAGGCGAACGGGTTGTACACGAGGGCTTGGAGTGGAGCTCCCATTGCCAGGAGGACGCCGCCGATGATGGGGATCAGGGCGACGTTGACGCCGGGGCCACCGAGGGTGGTGATGAGCGCGGCCTTCCAGTTGTGGGGCGGGCGGCAGTAGGCCAGGCCGCCGAGCGGCCACATCAGGATGCGATCGGCCTCGCCGCCGACCCAGCGGCAAGCGAAGCAGTGTCCGAGCTCGTGCAGGAGGACCAGCACGAAGAGTGTGAGCATGGCGAACGCGGCGAACGCGAAGCCGATGGCATCGCGCTGCGCGGGGAGGATCAAGCGGGCGGCGATGATGACGAGGTAGAGGATGTGGATCCGGACGGCGATGCCGAAGAGCCGTGCGAAGGGAACGGACCAGGAGTAGAAGTCGTCACCCTCGACGAACAGGCGGCGCATGGCGCGGCGAAAAGAGCCTCCGATTCCGGAGTCGCCATCGCGGTCGTCATAGCGTCGGTCTTGCCAGCCCATGTTGATGTCGGAAGTGGGAAGTGGGAAGTGGGAAGTGGGAAGTGGGAAGTGGGAAGTGG
>JAEYUO010000121.1 GCA_023432465.1 Planctomycetota bacterium
GGGGTGGGGGGGCGGGGGGGGTGGGGGGGGCGGTCGCCCGCGCCGGCTTGTGGTACTGTTCCATCGCGGGCCGGCGCAGGTCCAGCGACCATGAGCGATGTCCCCGATCAACCCCCGCCCGAATCCCTCGGCATCATCGTCGAGCACGCACGCCGCATCAACTTCGCCCTCCAGCAGAACGGCGTCCGATTCGTCCGCCGCATCGCCCTCACCAATCGCGGCACCGACGACCTCGAAGAAGTCGTGGTCCGGGCCGATATCAGCGGGGGGGTCGGCGGCATCTCGCGCGAGTGGACCGGCCGCATCGCCCGCATCGCCCCCGGGGCCACCTACAACCTCCTGGATGTCAACATCGCCCTCGCGCCCGAGTTGCTCTCACGCCAGACCGAACGCGAGTCCGCCGAGCTCATCGTCGAGGCGTCCACCCGCGCACATCGCCTCGCCCGCCACGCCTCCCCGATCGATGTCCTCGCCGCGACCGAATGGGCCGGCGGCGACGAGTTCCCGGAGATGCTCGCCGCGTTCGTTACGCCGAACCACCCCGCCATCGAAGCCCTGCTCGTCGAAGCGGGTCGCCTCCTTCGCGAGTGGACCGGCGACAGTGGGATCAGCGGCTATCAGAGCCGAAGCCCGGCCCGCGCCAAAGCGATCGTCGCCGCGATCTATTCCGCCATGGCCGCCCGCCGAATCGGCTACATCAACCCGCCTGCGAGCTTCGAGTCCGGAGGCCAGAAGGTCCGCCTCGCCGACCAGGTGCTCGACGGCAAACTCGGTACCTGCCTCGACCTCGCCCTCGTGCTCGCCGCCGCGATTGAACAGGCCGGCCTCCATCCTCTGATCATCGTGCAGAGCGGCCACGCCTTTGTCGGCGCCTGGCTGCTGGAAGAGACCTTCGCCGACCCCGTCGCCGATGCCGCCTCGCGCCTCGGCAACCGCGTCGATCTCGATGAGATGGTCGTCCTCGAAGCCACCGGCGTCACCAGCGAACCCGCGATGAGTTTCGATGCCGCCGTCGCCCGCGGCCGCACCCTCCTCTCCGATCGCGTGAAGTTCCGATGGGCGCTGGATGTCCGCGCGGCTCGCCGCGCACGGATCCGCCCGCTCCCCGTGCGCATCGGCGGCGTCGGCGGCGTCGTCATGCTCGAACCCGAAGCGACCGGCGAGCACGCGGTGCCCGCCTCCGTCCGGCAGACCGCAGATGCCCCGTCCGATGCAACTCCCATTGCCGCCGCCGATGCCCCCAGAACCCGCATCGACCGCTGGAAGCGCAAGCTCCTCGATCTCTCGCTCCGCAACCGTCTCATCAACTTCCGCCAGACTGCCCAGAATCTCGCCATCGAGTGCCCCGACATCATCGCCCTCGAGGATGCCCTCTCCGGCGGCGCACGCTTCGAACTCCTCCCCAAACCCGAAATCCTGATCCGCGGCGGAGATGTCGGCGACGAAGGCGTCGAGAACGCGCCCGCAGCCTTGGAAGCCCGCCGCCGACTGTTGCAGGAAGAACTCACCAACCGCCGCCTCCGTGCAACTCTCCCCCCCGCCGAGCTGGCCACGCGCCTCACGGGTATCTTCCGTGCTGCGAAGCTCAGCATCGATGAGAACGGTGCAAACACGCTCTTCCTCGCCCTCGGTTCGCTGGTGTGGTACGAATCGCGCGAATCGCAGACGCCCCGCACCGCGCCCCTCCTCCTCCTCCCCCTCACGCTCGAACGCAGATCCGTCAGTGAGGGTTTCCGCATCGGCGCCGCCGATGAGGATCCCAGGATCAACATCACCCTCGTCGAGAAGCTCGCGCAGGAGTTTGGCATCGATGCCCGCGGCCTGCGAGAAGTCCCCGAGGACGACAACGGTGTCGATGTCGCCATGGTCCTCCGCCGCTTCCGCGAAGCGATCAAGCACCTCGACCGCTGGGAAGTCTCCGAGTCCGCCCACATCGGCCTCTTCACCTTCTCGAAGTTCCTCATGTGGCTCGACCTCCAGGAGCGCGAGGAAGACCTGCGCCGCAGCAAGGTCGTCACTTACCTCGTCGATCGACCCGGTCAGGCGTTCGATGCCGCGCCCTTTCCCCGAGCCGAGGACCTCGATGCCGATCTGCCGGTCGAACGCTCGCTCGGGCCGCTCGATGCCGATTCCTCCCAGCTCACCGCGGCCGTCGCGGCCGTCGCCGGACGCACCTTCGTCCTCGAAGGCCCTCCCGGTACAGGCAAAAGCCAGACCATCACCAACATCATCGCGCAGGCCATCGCCGCCGGAAAGCGCGTCCTCTTCGTTGCCGAGAAGATGGCCGCCCTCAGCGTTGTCCACAAACGCCTCGAACGCATCGGCCTCTCCCCCTTCTGCCTGGAGGTCCATTCCAGCAAGGCCTCCAAGAAGGAAGTGCTCGAGCAGATCGAGCAGGCATTCGAAGCCGCGGGCTCAAAGCAGCCCGCGCAGTGGCAGCAGCACGCAGCCCAGCTTTCTGAAACCCGCGCACGCCTCAACGGCTTTGTGCACGAACTGCACACGCCCCGCGCCATCGGGCAGAGCTTCTTCCAGATGTCCGCCCGCCTCATCGGTCTCGCCGCCGAGGCCGATGTCCCGATGACCTTCCCCGATATCGCCGCGATCGATGCCGCGAAGGTCACTCGCCTCTGCCAGCAGCTCGAAGCCCTCGAGATCGCCGGACGCGCCGTTGGGCAGATCCCCTCCCACCCCCTGCGCGAGGTCGGACGCGCCGCGTGGCAGGATGCCCTGCCCGATCAGGCCCGCGCGGCGATCGATACCGCCGCATCATCCCTCTCCCCGGCCGATGCCGCCCTCCGCGCCATGGCGCAATCTATCGGTGCCCCTGCTGATCCCGCCCCGCTCGACACCTGGTCCCGCGCCGACATCGAGTGGCTTATCGCGCTCGCCCAGCTCCTCGCGGCATGTCCCGGCGCAACCACGGCGATCCTGACGGAACCGGGTTGGAAGGAACTCCACGCTCAACTCGCCGCCCTCATCGATCGCGGCCGAAAGCGAGACGCCCTCCGCGCCGATGTCCGAACCAAAGCCGGCGAAGCCGTCTTCACGCTCGATCTCGATGGCCTGCTCGCGGCCCTCAAAGCCGGCGCGGCCAAGCCCTGGCCCCTGAGCTGGCTCTCCTGCCGCGCTCCGCGCAAAGCCGCCCGCGCGGTGTGGTCAGGACCCCTGCCCGATACCGCCGGCCTCATCACCGAACTCGAAGCCGCGCGCCAGTGCCGCGACGAAACCCGCTGGCTTGCTTCCGATCAAAGCGAGGGCGCGAAGTTCTTCGGCCGCGCATACAAGGCCGGCGAGGCCGACTGGGATGCGCTCCTGGCCATGCTCGACTGGGCCGATGCCACTCGGCGCCTCCTCGCCGCAGCCCCCTCAGGCAGCCTCGCCGCATCCATCAAAGCCGGTGCCATCCGCCTCGCAGGCGACGGCATCGATGACCTCCGCACCGGCGCTGCCGGCACCGCCATCTCCCGCGCCCTCGAAGCCTGGCAGGCCTTCGAGCGTGACTGGCAGTCCCTTGCCCAGCTCCTCGAACTCATCCCCGAGGCACTCCCCGCGCCCGATGCGCCCGGGCACCTGCCCTCGCTCCGCGGCCTCCTCGCCCGCTGGCGCACGGGCCTCTCCGAACTCAACGACTGGTGCTTCTGGCGCCGCGCTCGGACATCCCTCGACCCCCTTTCCTCGCCTATCGCCGCCGCGGTCGAACGCGGCGAAGTTCAGTGTGACCGCATGCGCCCCGTGTTCGACAAGGCCCTCGCCAAGGCCTGGGTCAGCGCGCTCAGCGATGCCACGCCGGAGCTTCGAGACTTCAACGCCTCCGCACACGAGGGCGATATCGAGCGATTCCGCGATCTCGACCGCCAATGGCTGGACCTCGCCGCTCGGATCTCCCGCGCGATGGCCGCCCAGCGCGTCCCGCCGCGATTGAATGTCGAAGGCGGCAATACACCCGCGACCGAGATGGGCGTGCTCGCGCACCAGCTCCGCCTCCAGCGCCGCCACATGCCCGTGCGCAAGCTCATCGGCAAGCTCCCCAACCTCCTCCCCCGAATGAAGCCCTGCTTCCTGATGAGCCCGCTCTCCGTCGCCCAATACCTCGACCCCGCCTATCCCCCCTTTGATCTGGTCATCTTCGATGAAGCCTCGCAGATCCCAGTCTGGGATGCCGTCGGCGCCATCGCCCGCGGCTCATCTGTCGTCGTCGTGGGAGATTCCAAGCAGCTCCCGCCCACCAACTTCTTCCAGAAGCTCGATGGCGAAGAGGGCTCCGCGCCCGATGAGGAGGACTTCGAAGAACTCGAGAGCGTCCTCGACGAATGCTCCGCCTCCGGCCTCCCGTCCATGCGGCTCCTCTGGCACTACCGCTCGCGCCACGAGAGCCTCATCGCCTTCAGCAATCACCACTACTACCAGGGCCGCCTGCTCACTTTCCCTGTGCCGCAGGAACGCAGCGACACCCTCGGCGTCTCTCTCCGCCTCATCGAGAACGGCCTCTACGACCGCGGCGGCACACGCACCAATCGCGCTGAGGCCGAGGCGATCGTCGCCGAACTCGCCTCCCGCCTCTCCGCCCGCCCCTCCGCGGAGAGTTCGTCCCGCTCCGATTCCATCGGCATCGTCACCTTCAGCAGCGCGCAGCAGACGCTCATCGAGGACCTCCTCGACGCCAAGCGCCGCGAGGACCCTGCCTTCGATGCCGCGATGAACTCCGGCGAGGAGCCCGTCTTCGTCAAGAACCTCGAGAACGTGCAGGGCGATGAGCGCGATGTCATCCTCTTCAGCGTCTGCTACGCCCCCGACAAGTCCGGCCGCATGGCCATGGCCTTCGGCCCGTTGAACCGCGATGGCGGAGAGCGCAGGCTCAACGTCGCCATCACCCGCGCCCGACGCCAGGTCATCGTCTTCTCCTCGATCCGCGCCGACCAGATCGACCTCGCACGCACGCAGGCCGTCGGCGCGGCCCACCTCAAGTTCTTCCTCGAGTACGCCCAGCGCGGGCCGGAGGCCATCGGCGAGGCCGCCGCCGATCGGCGCGAATCACTGCCCACCCCGCTCGAATCAAGCGTCAAGGCCGAGCTCGAAGCCCGCGGCTGGAAGGTCGATGCCCAGGTCGGTTGCTCCGGCTATCGCCTCGATCTCGCCATCCGGGATCAGGACCGCCCGGACCGCTACCTCCTCGCCATCGAGTGCGATGGCGCGTTCTACTCCGCCGCAAGCACCGCGCGCGACCGCGACCGCCTCCGCTCCCAGGTCCTCCGCGGCCTCGGCTGGCGGCTCCACCGCGTCTGGTCCACCGAGTGGCGACGCAACCGCGCCCGCGCGATCCAGAAGATCGAGGATGCAATCCGCGAGGCGCAGCGCGGCGACCCCGCCATCGTCGTTCCCGCCTCCGCCCCCCCGGCCCGCATCATGGATGCCGCCTCCCTCGCCGAGCCGAGCACGCACCAATCCCTTCCATCAGAGTCCACCGGCGGAGAGGCATACTCGCCCTACTCATCCCGCCGCGCGGGCGATGCCGACGCCTTCCACGCGCCCCGCGCAACCTCTCGAATCATCGAGACGATCCGCGCCGTCGTTGAACACGAAGGGCCCATCGTCCGCGACCTCATGATCCGCCGCGTCGCGGCTCTCTGGGGTGTCGATCGCGTCACCACGCGCGTCGAGGCACGCATCGCCGAGATCCTCGCCGCCGCTGGCTCCGTCGTGCGGGTCGACCCGGACGGCCACACGCTCTGGCCCACCGCCGCATCACCCGACACCTACACCTCATTCCGTCGCCACGGCGATGCAGCCGATGCTCGCCGCGATGCCGAGCACATCCCCACCCGCGAGATCGCAAACGCCGCCGCGAGTGTCTTGCGAACCCACATCGCGATGAGCGAGGATGACCTCGTGCGTCACACCGTGCTCACACTCGGCTTCGCCCGTCCCACCGACCGCATCGCCGCGGAGATGCGCCGTGGAATCGCCGATCTCGTCCGCCGTGGCGGGTGCGAGCTCTCCGCCGGCCAGGCCCGCCTCCCGCGATGAGGCCGCACGTCGATGCATTCACCAAAAATGAAAACCGCCCACGCTTTCACGCAGGCGGTTGAGAAAGTCAGATTGTCATCGTGTCAGTGCACCAAGCCCTCGCCCGGCGCTGCCGCCACTCAGCGCCCGCCGCCGCGGTTCCCGCCGCGGCCGCCGCCTGTGGGCTTCGACCACGACCGCATCCCGCCCGGCTTGTTCCCCTTCGCGACAGGGGTCTGGACATGGCCGGACTTGGCGTGCGGCGTGCGGGGCTTGGACTCCACGTGCGGCGCGGCATGCGGCGTCGCGTGCGGGGTCCGGGGGTTGTTGCCCCCCTGCGGCCGGGGGTTGCGCCCTCCGCCACCACCGCCGCCGCCACCACCACCACGATGGCCCGTGCGCTCATCAGCCCGAGCCGAGTTCGTGCGGCCATCGGGGCGACGGCTGCCGCTCTGCGGCGGCTTGCCATACCCGCCGCGGCTGCTGCCATAGGCTCGCGCCTCGCGGCGCTCCTCGATCGGCAGCGGTGTGGCGGGGAGCATGTCGTCGGGCAGAGGAAGCTGTGGCACCTGCTTGCCCGTCAGCCGCTCGATATCACGGAGCAGGCCGCGCTCCTCATGATCGCAGAACGAGATCGCGATGCCCGTTGCGCCCGCGCGGCCGGTCCGGCCGATGCGGTGCACGTAGGCCTCGGGCTCCATCGGCAGGTCATAGTTGATCACGTGCGTGATGCCGTCGACATCCAGCCCGCGGGCCGCGACATCGGTGGCAACGAGCACACGGATCTTGCCCGTGCGGAACGCGTGGAGCGCCCGCTGGCGATTGTTCTGCGCCTTGTTGCCGTGGATGGCATCGGACGTAATGCCCGCGTGCTCGAGGCGACGCGAGACCCGGTCCGCCCCGTGCTTGGTCTTGGTAAAGACCACCACGCGCGACACCTTCTCATCATCGAGCAGGTGCTCAAGAAGCGCGGGCTTGGTGTGACGGTTGACCATGTACAGCGCCTGCTCGATGAGCGGCACGGCCGACGAAACCGGCGTGACGGCGACCTTCACCGGGTCGCGAAGCAGCGAATCGGCCAGGTGCATGATCTCCTTGGGCATCGTCGCCGAGAACATCAGCGTCTGGCGGTTGGTCGCCGGCGGCAGAACCGCCGCGATCTTGCGGATCGGCTGGATGAACCCCATGTCCAGCATGCGGTCCGCCTCATCGAGGACGAACACCTGCACGTTGCTCAGGTTGACGTGCCGCTGCTCCATGAGGTCCATGAGGCGGCCCGGAGTGGCGACCAGAATGTCAACCCCGCGCTGCAGCGCCTTCACCTGGTGATACTGGCTCACCCCGCCGAAGATGGTCGTGAGCGAGAGGCCCGTGTGCCGGCCATACGTCGCGAAACTCTCGGCGATCTGTGTCGCAAGCTCGCGTGTCGGCGAGAGGACGAGGACACGCGGCAGCGCGGGGCCGCGCCGAGTCTTATCGACCGGCTGCGAAGTCAGCCGGTGGAGGACCGGCAGCGCGAACGCGGCCGTCTTGCCGGTGCCGGTCTGCGCGCAGCCGAGCAGGTCGCGGCCTTCCAGGACGGGCGGGATCGCCTTGGCCTGAATGGGCGTGGGGGTGGTGTAGCCTTCGGTTGTGAGGGAACGCAGAATGTTGTCGTTGAGGCCGAGGTCGGAAAACTGAATCAAGGCTGATAGCTCCTGCGCCGGGCGCGCGGTTGAATGGCGCGCGACGGTCGCGTTGGTTCGGGCGTTTCCTGCACCAATCTGTGTTGGGACAAGTCGGCCGTACTGGGGGCACATCCGGTTGGCAAACGTTGCCGGGTGGATGTTGCCAGTAGATTCCCAGTCGGATCGGGCCTCGCGTGCGGACCATTGTGCGGTGCGCTGCGGGCAAGAGCGAGTCTGAGGCCACTGGCTTGTGGAGTGAATACTAGGCCAATCGACGTTCGTACGCCATTCGCATCAGGAAGTTCGGCGGAATGTCGCGTTTGGCGGGGCCGATAACAGAAGCCGCCTCGCAAAGCTCTTCGGTACACTGAGCGAGATGAAGCCGTCCGTCTACATCGAAACCTCCGTCATCAGCTACCTCGCCGCACGGCCGAGCCGGGATGTCATCGTTGCGGGGCAACAGCAGACAACTCGAATGTGGTGGGATGATCGATCCGGACAGTTCGACCTCGTGACCTCCGAACTCGTGCTTCGCGAAGCGGCCCTTGGGGATGCGGGCGCCGCCGAGAGACGAGCGGCCCTCTTGATTGGGATGCGAACACTCGCCTTGACAGCCGATGCCGAATCGCTTGCGACGCTGCTTCTCGAAAGGGTGAGATTGCCGCGAAAGGCAGCCCTGGATGCTGGCCATGTGGCGGTCGCGGCTGTCCACGGCGTGGACTTCCTCGTCACGTGGAACTGCACCCACATCGCGAACGCCATTCTCCGACCTCGCATAGAATCGGCCTGCCGTGAAGCGGGGTACAGACCACCGACGATTTGCACGCCGTTTGAGCTGATGTGAGCAGTCCTATGTGGAAAGACCCCATCGTTGAAGATGTGCGCTCCGCCCGCGATTCGATTGCGAAGCGTTTCGGCTACGACCTGAAGCGCATCTTTACCGACCTCCGCAAGAGCGAGAAGAAGCGGGCTGCCGCGGCAGCCAGAAGGCGATCGGATAAGCCCGCAGCGAGCGGTAAGCAGGGATCCAAGCGTGGCCGAAAAGCCGCATGACCACTGGATTATGGACGTACGAATGCGGCTATGTGTTCCGGATTGATCGACCGCACTCCGGGCAAGTGACGGGGTTGGTGTTGGTGAGGCCGCGAAGATCGTAGTTGCAAGAGGGGCAATGTCCGAGCCGGGCGCGGCCGATTGGACGCCGAGCAATCAACAGCGCGGGGACGAAGATGACCATGGCGGCAAGCAGTAGATTCAATGCGAAGCCGGGCCAAAGTGGGCGGTATGGGATGACGATCGGCCAAGTCGCCATCGTGTCCTCCCATCCGACGATGTAACCGCCCGATGCGTAGTCCACTGAAGTCACGGAAGCAGAAGACCCCGATGGGGTGGTCCAAGAAGCACCAAACGAGTATTTGTGTGACCTGAACGGCCAACCGCACGCTCGGGATCCAGCAAACGAGCCTTGTTGGAAATCGTTGCTCATGGAGATGAGCCCGGGACCGAACTCAGGCTGGGTGCGCATCATTGGCTCGCCTGTCGCGATCGCTGTCACGATGATCCACGCGAACGCGAGCGATAGTCCCAAGGCCACCAAAACTCGGCGGGCGAATCTCCATCGGGTGACTCGCTTTGTGCCGGTCTGCATTGTCGCGGGACCCCACAACAGGACTCACTTCTGGGCATCACCTAGCCGAAGCTCGACGGCACGTAACGAACTCACGGCTTCGCCGCCGGCGCAGCCGCCCCCGCGAACTCCGCGAACGGAAGCGCGGAAAGCTCCACCTCCGGGTTCCGCTTCTGGAAGTTGCGCAGTGCCCACTCATCGCCGATGAGCAGCACGCGCTGGTTGTCGCGGTCGGTCGCGACGATGCAGTCGCTCGGCAGATCGGGCTGCCAGTCTTCCGCCGCGCCTGCGGGCGTGGGCGGTGGCTTCATCCACCGGCACATCGTCCACGGCGCAGGCTCAAGCCGCGACTCCGCGTTGTACTCCGATTGCAGGCGGTACTGCACCACCTCAAACTGCAGCGGCCCGACCGCCGCGAGCAGCGGCACCTTCGCACGCGCGGAGCCGAGGTCCAGAAGCTGCACGACGCCCTCAAGCAGCAACTGCTCCAGCCCCAGCCGGAACTTCTTGAAGTTCGACGGCTGCGGATTATGCAGAAACGCAAAGCACTCCGGCGCAAACCTTGGGATCTCGTTGAACACGACTCCCCGCTCCTCCGTCAGCGTGTCGCCGATGCCAAACAGGTCATTCCCGATCAACCCCACCACATCCCCCGCAACCGCCTCCTCCACCGTCTCGCGTTCCTGCCCGAACAGCTTCGCGGCGTTCGACAGCCGCACCTTCTTCCCGCTCTGCACGTGCAGCACCGTCATCTCGCGCTCAAACACCCCCGACACGATGCGCACAAACGCAATACGGTCTCTATGCCGCGGGTCCATGTTCGCCTGGATCTTGAACACAAACCCGCTGAAGAACGGATCGCTCGGCTGCACCACCCGCTCGCCCGCGCGCCGAGCAGTGGGGGGGCAGGAGTACTTCAGGAACCCATCAAGCATCAACTGCACACCGAAGTTGTTCATCGCGCTGCCGAAGAACACCGGCGTGATCTTCTCCGCCAGCACCGCCGCAGGGTCAAACGTCGCACCCGCCGCATCCAGCATCTCAAGCTGCTCGCGCACCTCCAGATACACATTGTCGTCGAGCTTCTCGCGCACTTTCGGGTCATCAAGCCCCATCACATCCACAGGCGCGACAAACGCCCCGCCCACGGTGCGCTCAAACAGATGCACCTTCCCCTCCAGCCGGTCAAACACGCCGCGAAAGCTCGGCCCGTTCCCCAGCGGCCAGTTCACCGGGTACGCCTGGATGTTCATCACCCGTTCAAGCTCATCAAGCAGCTCCAGCGGGTCCTTCGCCGGCCGGTCGAGCTTGTTGATGAACGTGAAGATCGGCACGCCCCGCCGCCGACACACCTCAAACAGCTTCAGCGTCTGCGGCTCGATCCCCTTCGCCGCGTCGATCACCATCACCGCGGCATCCACCGCCGTCAAAACGCGATACGTGTCCTCCGAGAAGTCCTTGTGCCCCGGCGTGTCCAGCAGGTTCACCCGGCAGCCGCCGTAATCAAACTGCAGCACCGTCGAGCTGATCGAAATCCCGCGTTGCCGCTCCAACTCCATCCAGTCCGATGTCGTCGCCCGCTGGTTCTTCCTCGC
This sequence comes from Planctomycetota bacterium, assembly GCA_023432465.1. Taxonomy (GTDB): domain Bacteria; phylum Planctomycetota; class Phycisphaerae; order Phycisphaerales; family UBA1924; genus JAHBXL01. The sequence goes on from JAEYUO010000121.1 coordinate 10,896, forward strand.
GGTCACCGACCCCGCCAGCCCAAGCGCGCCGCCATACAGCAGCAGCTTCTCGGTCAGCGTGGTCTTGCCGGCATCCGGGTGAGAGATAATCGCGAACGTACGGCGAGGGAGATTGCGGGCTTCGGTAGGCATGGGCAGGCGATCATTCGCACGTCGCGGAGCCGGGGCGATGGAACTCCCCCAATCCTGCCCGATAAGCCAAAGCCGCCATCCCTCCCGACCCGTTCAGAGAGACCCCGCCTCCGCCCGCTCCCAACTTCGCTCTCTGCGCCGTGTGCCTCCGTGCCGATGGCACCCCGTCTCTCCCGCATCCCCGCGCCCGATATCCGCCCCGGCATCGCTGCGCTTGCCCAATTCCCGCGCTCCCGCCACTCATCATGATCCTCTGCGGCATCAACGACGTTCAACCCGGCGCCGTCCTCGGTGCCCTCGTGACCGATCCGCAGATCCCCGACCACGCTCTTCTCCGCCCCGGTGTCGATCTCGACGCCTCAATCCTCGCCAGCCTCCGCAAACGCGGCGTCACCCAGCTCTGGCTCGAGGACGACTTCACCAGCGACCTCGATTCCGCCGTCGCGCCCCAGCTCAACGCTGCCCGCATGGAGACCTTCGCCAGTCTGCGCGACGGCCTCGCCGCCTGCTCCCGCGGCACCCTCGCCGTCACCTCCATCAAGGACTGCCGCCGCGCGGTCATGGGCATGGTTACGGAGGCCATCTCCTCCGCCCGATACGCCTCCATGACCGATGCCGTGTTCAGCGCAGCCGGACAGGCAAGCCACGGCTCCAATGTCGCCTACCTCTCCTTGCTCACAGGCCTCCACATCGAGAACTACATCATCTCCGAGCAGTCTCGCCTCGATCGCGAGCAGGCCCGCGACATGTCCATTCTCGGCCTCGCCGGCCTTCTCCACGACCTCGGCAAAACCCGCCTCCCGCCCGCCGCGGCCACGCATCACGAGATTCACAATCAATCCAGCGCATCCACCCCGCCGCGATACCTCGACCACACCACCCTCGGCAAATCCATACTCGAGGACGGCCGCGCCCCCGCACGCGTCGCCTACACCGTCCTCAACCACCACCAGCGCTTCGACGGCTCCGGCTGGCCCGATCTCGGGCCCATCACCGGCGGCCGCATCAACGGCCCCCTCGCCGGCCGCGCGATCCACATCTTCGCCCGTGTCGTCGCCGCCGCAAATGTCCTCGATAACCTCCGCACCGATGCCCAGGGTGCTCACCTGCCCCCCGTCGCCGCCCTCGCCGCCTTCGCTTCCTCCAAGTACGACGGATGGTTCGATCCGATCGTCCGCCGCGCTTTGCTGCTCCGAATCCCTCCCTTCGCCATCGGCACCGATGTCCGCCTCAGCGATGGCCGCCGCGCGGTCGTCCAGGCGCCCACGCTCTCCTCCCCGTGCAGGCCCGTTGTGCGCATCATCGATCCCAGATCCACCAGCGCCCAGATCGTTGATCTGCACATCACGCCCTCTGTTCAGATCACCCATGCCCTGGGCGTCGAAGTGGCTCACTACTCCTACGAACCTCCGGCAGCCCTCCCCCTGCCCACCGCCCAAGCCGAATCCGCCGACCCCCTCGCCGCGAGTTCGTCTCCCCCCGCCGCCCGCGGCCTCGCCGCATAGCGGCTCTCGCCGCAGGACCCGCCAGACTCATCCACGAACATCTTGAAACCGCCGGGAAGGCGTGCCGCTATACCACCGTGACCAAGGGTGGGGCGTGCGAACAGCCCGGAGACACGCCATGCCAGTCCGTCCCCCGACTCGCGCGTTCACACTCGTCGACCTCCTCGCCATCCTGATGCTCACGACGCTGACCGGGGTCCTCGCCGCGGCCATCGCCGGCCCCGTTCCCCCGGCCAGCCCCGCCCCTCAGGCCGAGCCCGCCCCCGAATCCGCGGAGGCCATCGCCGCCAGACGGCTGAAACTCCGTACCAAGGACGCTATGCACGCACGCGCGATCACCCAGACGCTCTTCATCTGGGCCGCAGGCGAAGGTGCCGGCTTCCCGCTCCCGTCAAAGCTCGATGCGGCCGATGCCACCTCCGCCCTCAACGGACGGGCCAAGGACACCACCGCCAACATCTTCTCCCTTCTGGTGTACATGGGCATGGTCTCAACCGAGGTGTGCATCAGCCCGCTGGAAGTCAATCCCAACATCAAGGAAGACCAGCGATACGAGTTCACCGCGCCCAAAGCCGCGATGAAGCCCGCCGAAGCCCTCTGGGACCCAGGCTTCAAAGCCGACTTTACCAAGGGCCAGACCGGCAACGTCTCCTACGCCCACCTCCAGCCCTCCGATGGACGCCTCCCCCGCTGGACCGACACCTACAACCCTCTCGAGCCGGTCATCTCGAACCGGGCCCCGCAGATTGAACGCATCGAACGCACCGGCGATGATGATCGCGGCTGGGTCTACACGCTCATCGGCGAAGCCGCCGACTCGCTCACCTACAAGCTCCACGACCCCGCGGACTCCTGGTCGGGCAACGTCGCCTACGGCGATGGCCACGTCGACTTCATCTCGCGACTCGCCCCCGAGGGCAAGGTCGAAGACAAGAAGTGGCTCCCCTACACGACCTGGGAAAACACAAAGTTCCTCGACTGCTACTTCGTCGATGAGGAAGACGACAAGTCCGGCTCCAACGCCTTCCTGGGCATCTTCGTCTCCGCGGGCAAGTCCCCGAAGGACTTCCGCGGCATCTGGGACTGAATCTCAGGCACGCCCAATCCTCGGCACCCGCCGCCGCCGCAGGCTCCCTCCGGCCGCGTCCGTCAGCTCCGCGGCCGCTCCCCGCAGTCCCCCGGCGCATCCATGATCCGCCGCATATGCGCCTCGAACTCATCGTGCAGGATCTTCATCGACGGCTTCGCCCACATCCGCTGAAAGCTCTTCTCGCACTTGATGACCCGCATCCGCCGCTCCCAGCTCTCAAAGTAGTCATCGTTCAGTTGCCCCATTTTGTGGCTGAACCACGCAATCTCGAACACCGAGAGCTGCATCAGGTTCAGAAAGAAGTGCTGCACCTCCTTCGGCGTCGTCAGGTCATCCATGTCGTGCTGGTGCACATCCGCAAGCTCCGGCCTCTCCACGCGCATCCGCCGAAGCTGCATCTGCAGCTCCACCAGCTTCGAGAAGTTCGTCACCTGCTGCGTCCGGTGCCAGTTCCGCAGTTGCACCGCCGCATAGATCACCGACCCCACCAGGGCGATCGATGAAACAAACTGCAGTACCGTCCGAACGATGTCCAGCGTGTGCGCATCCATGCCGCCATCGTTGGCCGGCGAAGCCGCAGAGGTCCCGACCTCCCGATCGGGTGCCGTACGAAGGCGCGAAGGCCGTGGGTTGCCAGAGCAACGGGGGTGATGTACGATTGAAACCGTGATCAAAAATACAAACGTAAAGCAGAGTCATCCTCCAGCAGGCTCCATCACGAACCCCGCCCAGGTCCGGGCGCTCGCCTCGCCGACGCGGCAGGACATCGTCGATGCGCTCGAATCGGCCGGACCCTGCTCGATCGCCGCCCTCGCCTTGCTGCTCAATCGCCCCGCCGACTCCCTCTACTTCCACATCCGCCGCCTCCTCAAAGTCGGCCTGGTGATCGAGTCCGATCGCCGCAAGGACGGACGCCACGTCTTCGCCATGTACGATGTGTGCGGGCGTCCCTTGAGACTCAGCTACGACCCGCCCGTGCGGCGGGCCGACATCGCCCGAGTCGTCGGCGCTGCGCTGCGGCTGGGTATCCGCGATTTCAACCGGGCGTTGAGCGACTCCGGTCGATCGCGCCCGACATCCGGCCCCGCGCGAGAGCTCTGGGGCGGCCGCGCCAAGGGATGGGTCACGCCCGACCAGCTCGCGCGCATCAACGCACTGATCGGCGAGTTGCTGGCGCTCACTCGCGGCGGCTCCCCCGATGCTCCAAACGCTACCCCCATCAGCCTCAGCTTTGTCCTCGCGCCCGCGCCTGCGCCACGGGCCGCAAAGGCCGGTAAGCCAAAGCGCCCATCCCGACAGATCAGGAGCACCCGATGACGCACACGATGAAGGCGTTCCGAACCCGCACTCTGCGCACCACCATGTTCTGCGCGCTGGCCGCGCTCGCCGCCTGCGCAAGCAGCACAGTATCGGTACAGGATGATGCCGACCGCCCCGCCGTCCAGCCCGATCTCACCACCATGTCGGCGATCTTCGACTCTGCGATCCCCGCAGATATCGAGGTCAAACGCACCTCGACCGGGCACCTGCTCGTCAAGCCCACCGTGAACGGGAGGCAGCCCGGGTGGTTCATCTTCGATACCGGCGCGGGGATCTGCTGCGTCTCCACTCCGCACATCGCGGAACTCAACCTTCGCGATGCGGGCTCGATCGGCGCGGTCGGTGTTGGCGGCTCGGGAGGCAAGAAGCTGTACCGCGCCGACTCCGTCGCGCTCGGCCCGCTCACGCTCGCCGATCACCCGATCATGGCGGTGGATTTCAGCTTCCTCAAGCAGCACCTCGGCGAGGAGATCTATGGCGTCATCGGCTACGGGGTGCTCTCGCACGCCATCGTCGAGCTCGACATCGAGATGCCGCGGATCGCCATCCATGCGCCGGACACCTACGTCCTCCGCCAGGCCGACTGGCAGTCGCTCGAGCTTGATGACCGCATCCCCGCCGTCCGCTGCACGTTCGAGGGACGCGAAGGGCTCTTCCGACTCGACTCCGGCGCCGATGGTCATGTCACTTTCCACCAGCCCGCCGTCGAGCAGTGGTCGCTGCTTGAGGGCCGCCGCGTGACCAACATGAAGATGGGCGGCGTCGGCGGGTTCGTCGCCGCCAAGAAGGGCGAGATCGAATGGATCGAGATCGGCGGCCGGCGATACGAGAACATCCCCGCCCTGTTTGCCACCGAGGCCCGTGGTGCGTTCGCCGATTCGCGCAAGCAGGGCAACATCGGGGCCGAGCTGCTCCGCAAGTTCATCCTCGTGTTCGACTACCCCGAGAACCGCATCGCGTTCATCCCCCGCGACCCAGCCGCCGCGGCACGAAAACCCTGACCATTCAACGAGTTTGGAGAAAGTCGCCCGGGCCTGCAACCGATCCATACCCCGGCTCGTATACTACGGCACACATAGTATGCGAGCCCCACCTTCACCCCGGCTCGCCGGAGATTCCCCCATGCGTATCGAACGCGAGCTCATGCGCGGCGCCGGACCCATCGCCGTCCTCAAACTCCTCCAACGCGGCGAGAAATACGGCTACGAACTCGTCGAGGCCCTTTCCGCCAAGAGCGGCGGCGTCCTCGCCATGGGCCAGTCCACGCTCTACCCCATGCTCTACAACCTCGAATCCAAGGGCCTCATCGATGCCGTCTGGCGCGAGGCCGATTCCGGCCGCGACCGCAAGTACTACCGCCTCACCGAGAAGGGCCGCAAGCGGCTCGCCGAAGACACCAAGCAGTGGCAGGCCCTCGCCGATGCCATGACCGGCATGGGCATCCTCGAGCCCACACGCCTCTCCGCAGGAGGTGCCGCATGAGCACCTCCGCCGCGACCTCCCCAGCCGACTCCCCGCGCCCGCGCGCGGCGACCTCCCCCGCCGCAGTTGTCCACGGCTCCGGGCTCCCCTCCGCGCTCGGCGCACTCGTCCTCGCCGTCACCGGCAACTGCCGACTGTGGAACTCCGAGCGCACCGAGGTCGCCCGTGAGCTCTGTGCTCACTTCCGTGATGGTCTCGATGCCGGCGCAACCCCCGGCGAACTCTCCGCATCCTTCGGCGATCCGCGCCACGCCGCGAAGCTCATCACCATCACCAGGCGGAAGCTCCGCCCCCTCTGGTGGCGCACCTCCCGCGCCTCGCTCCGCGCCCTCGGCGCGTTCCTCCTGCTCTGCATCGTGCTCTACGCCATCCTCGCCGCGCGCTACATGCTCTTCTCACCTTCCATCAAGCGCAACATCATGAACGAGCTGAACGCGCCCGTGCTCCAGACCCCCCTCGCCGATCGTGCCTGGCCCCTGTATGTCGAAGCCAAGATCCAGTTCGGCGAGCTCCCCGAGGACATGCTCAGCGGTTCCCGCGATCCTCGCCGTCCCGGAGATGACGGCTGGGACGAAATGGTCGTCTGGCTCGATGCGCACAAGCCCGCCATACACACCGTCCGCCGCGCTGCCGCCCTCCCCGTCCTCGGCTATGTCTACCGCCCGACCCTCGATCCCGATCTCGTCCGCGCACTCGAGATCACCATCCCCGGCTACAAGCACGACCTCTCCGCCGCCCACGTGTCCGACAACCCCCTCATCGTCGGCCTCCTCCTCCCTCACCTGGGCGAGATGCGCCGCTTCGCCCGCCACCTCCAGGCCGATGCCCACCTCGCCGCCTCGCGCAACGATGCCGAGACCTTCGTCGCCGACATCCACGCGATGCTCGGCATCTCCTCGCAACTGCTGCAGGAGCCGACCCTCATCAGCACCCTCGTCGGCATCGCCGTCACCGATCTCGCCGTCAGCATCACCGCGATCGAAGCCGCACGCCCCGACTTCCTCTCCCGCGAGCAGCTCCGCGACCTCGCCCACACCATCTCCGCCCACGCCGGCGGACACGTCCGCATCGACGCCTCCTTCGAGCTCTACACAATCGAGGACATCCTCCAGCGCTTCTTCTCCGACAACGGCAAGGGCGACGGCCACTTCGTCGGCGGTCCGACAATCGACGAGATGTACGACGACTTCGGCGTCGCCCGCCCCCGCGCCATGCCCATCATGAAGGCCGTGCGGCCCGTGCAGAGCGTCCTCATCTCCTCCCGTGCGGAGATCACCGAACTGGCTCATCGCTTCGTCGCCGCCGCGGCGGTCGATGACAGCCTCCCACCCTGGCGACACGACGAACGCTCCAGCGACACCCACTACGCCGCGCTCATGAACTCCGGCATCTACTCCGCCGTCCCCTTCCTCGAGTCCTTGCACGCAGGCTGGGAGAAAGGGCCGATCAAGCCCGCCTGCGCCGCCCGAGACACCATGGAAACCCGCCGCGATGTCGCCCTCATCGTCCTCGCGCTCGAGTCCTTCCGCCGCGCCCAGGGCCAATGGCCCGACTCCCTCGCGCAGCTCGTGCCCGCCTACCTCCCCAGCATCCCGCTCGATCCCTTCACCGGCAAGCCCCTGCGCTACCGCCCGTCCGCTTCGGCAAGCGAGCGTCCCCTGCTCTACTCCGTCGGTGTCGATGGCGTTGACGATGGCGGTGCGATCCCTTCGAACAAGACGTCCCGCAGCGCAGTCCGCGACTTCCGCTGGCTCGGTCAGGAGTCCGCCTCGCACCCGCTCAATGGCGCCAGCCAGCGCGAGTTCGCACACTCCCGCGGCGACTGGATCCTCTGGCCCGAACTCCCGCCCATCCCCGAGTCCACCATCGCGCCGCCTCCGCCCACAACCGAGCAGTGATTCCCCTCGCCACGCGATGCACTCCCTCCCGAGACTCCTGCATCATCTGATGCAGCGTGTGACTCGGTGGCCGCGATCAAGGCTCTCCCCTTCATGGCCTCCGTCCACATCGACGCTGGCGACCCGAAGTTTCCCCAGCACGGAGTCGGCGAGGGCTGGACATGCCGCCTCCCACGACCAAGCCGCGGCTTGCCCAACCAGCCGAATGGGGCCGGAGTGGGGGAGCAAAGCAGTGCGGAAGATTCAAAGAAGGTCAGCAATGGGTAGGCAGGTCCTGTAATCCATCGTGCCGGGTGTCCGCGCAGAGGCTCCCCGCTGCTCCAGCATTCCCTCAGCCCGCTGAAAGCTTGCATTTCAAGCGCCTTCGAGTACTCTTCTGTGCTGCTCCAAGATGAGCAGGTGCGCCATCATCAGGCTGACGACACAGTCCCGCCAAAGTGCAAGAGCAGAGTCCAGTCGTGAATGTTCCGTTGCTGCACGCACGCGGCATCGGCTGACAGTCCTCGGGGCAACTCCCCTCGACCGCATGCGTTTCAAACATTGCGTGGATGACGCCGCGGCCTCCACGCAGTTCAACACACTTCGCGGCACAAATACGTTCGCTCATCGGAGAAGAGACCATGTCGATGCTCAAGGAAAGACTGAACCGTCACTTTGCCACCGCCGCGATCGCGGTCGGCGCTGCGGCGCTCGGCACTGCTCAGCAGGCCAATGCGGCCATCGTTCACAGCGGCGCTGTGAACATCGTCATCCCCGACAACATCGACGGCGTGTACATGAACGTCGTCACCGGCGCAACCGGCACCGCCGGCGGCGCTGTGCCCGGCTGGGACATCAACCCCTACAGCGCGCTGGCTGGCCAGTTCAACCTCTGGGGCGCGACCACCACCACGTGGCTCTCCACCAGCGGCGTCATCGGCGGCCCGTACAACCTCGCCGACGGCGCCACGATCGGGCCCGCTGGCATGTTCTTCCGTCCGGGTGGCGGCACGAACATCGCCCCCGAGATGAACCTCAACGGCTCCAACAACCTCCTGGGCTTCCAGTTCACCAATGAGAACGGTGGCGGAACGCACTACGGTTGGATGCGCGTCGAGTTCGGCGAGAACGCCGGCATCCGCTCCATCGTCGAGTACGCCTACGAGAACGTCCCGAGCACCGCCATCGGCGCCGGCGTCGTTCCCGCCCCGGGCGCTCTCGCCCTCTTCGGAGTCGCGGGCCTGGCCTGCGCCCGTCGCCGCCGCGCCTGATCACGCAGGCCCCGCGGCCTGAACACTCGAAGTATTCCTCGACATGGGCGGCCGCAAGGCCGCCCATGTTCTTCCTACACTGCTCGCCTTATGCCGACCCGCAGCGCGAATCGACTCCTGATCCTCGGATGGGATGCGGCGGATTGGCTGATCATCCGTCAGCTCTTCGAGCGCCGCCTCCTCCCGAATCTCCAACGCCTCGTCAACGAGGGTGCCCACGCCCAGCTCGCCACGCTCGAGCCAAAGCTCTCCCCGCTCCTCTGGTCCTCCATCGCCACCGGCAAGACCGCCGACAAGCACGGCATCCTCAACTTCGTCGAGCCCGACCCCGAGGGCGGCGGCATCCGCCTCAGCGCCAGCACCACCCGCCGCACCAAGGCGCTCTGGAACATCCTCACCCAGTCCGGCCTGCGGACCAATGTGGTCAGTTGGTACGCCTCGCACCCCGCCGAACCGATCGCCGGTGTCTGTGTCTCCAACCTGTTTCAGCAGGGCACGCCCGTTGGCGCGAAGGCGCTGTGGCCCATGCACCCCGCCTCCGTGCATCCCGCCGAGTGGACCGACCGGATCGCCGCCGCAAGGCTCCTCCCCGAGGAACTCACCGCCCAGACTTTGCAGATGATGGTGCCGCGACTCTCCAGGATCGGCCGGGATGATCCCCGCATCCGGACCCTCGCCCAGCACGTCGCCCAGTGCACAGGCGTGCACCGCGCCGCGGTGGCCCTGCTCGCCCAGCCCGGCTGGGACTGCACCATGGTCTTCCAGGAGGCCATCGACACCATCGGCCATCACTTCATGCAGTTCCGCCCGCCCCGGATGCCGCACGTCTCAAACGCCGACCACGAGCTCTTCCGCGAGGTCATGGACGGCATCTACCGCCTCCACGATCAGATGCTCGGCGAGATCCTCAGATGCGTGGGCGCTGACACCACCGTCATCCTCTTGTCGGATCACGGATTCCACAGCGACCACCACCGACCGGTCACCAGCGACCTCGCGCCCGAACAGCGCGCACGGGTCGAAGCGAGCTGGCACCGCCCCTTCGGCGTGCTGGTCATGGCCGGGCCGGGCATCGCCAAAGGCAGGCAACTGCCCAGCGCAGGCATCCTCGACATCGCGCCGACCGCGCTCACGCTCCTCGGCCTGCCGATCGGTCAGGACATGGATGGCCGTCCGCTCTCGGAGGCCTTCGCCGAGCCGATCCATCACGACACCATCCCAAGCTGGGATGCACGCGAGGGCGAGGCCGGCATGCACCCGCCGGACCTCCGCCAGGATCCCTTCGAAGCCCACAGCGCGATCCAGCAGCTCATCGATCTCGGCTACATGGCCGACCTCCCCGAGCAAACCCACGCCCAGCTCGAGATGGTGCGGCTCGAAGCACAGTTCAACCTCGGCATGGTCCTGCTCACCACCGGCAGGCCCGCGCCGGCGATCCCCGAGTTCGAATCGCTCGTCGCGGCAAAGCCCGCCGAGTCGCGCTACGCCATCCCGCTCGCCAAGGCCCTGATCGCGTGCCTGCGGCCCGCCGCGGCGGTCGCCGCGCTCCAGGCCTTCCTGCAACACGACCCCGCAAACGCCGATGCACGGGCGCTCCTCGCCGCCGCATGGATCTCGCTCGGCCGCTGCGACGATGCGAAACAAATCGTCGAGCAGTTAGAGAGAGATTCCGCCGATCGCCCCTCGCTCGCCCAGCCGCTCGGCGATCTCCGTGTCGCATTGCACTGCTGGAGCGAGGCCGAAGCGCACTTCGATCGCGCATCCCAGCACGATCCCGGGAGCATTCCGGTCCACATCGGAAAAGCCCGCATCGACCTCGGCCAGGGACGCTACGAGCAGGCCGCGGAGCATTGCCTGGATGCGCTCGAACTGCAGCCCGCCGCGACCGAAGCCCACTATCTCCTCGGCGTCGCGCTCGCATGGCTCGACGATCTCGACCACGCCGCCCAATCCTTCGCCATGGTCCTCTCGATGCAGCCCGGCCATCTCGAGGCTCACCGCTTCCTCGCCGCGATCCATCGTCGCATGGGCCACGCGGCAGCCGCCTCCGAGCACGAAGCCGCCGCCGAGCGACTCGTGCAATCCCTCGCGATGAGCCCCGAGCAGGCAAGCGTCGCAGCGCAGGAGAGCCTCAAGGGCCCGCGCGAGTGGCTGAGCCATCGATCCGCCGCAGCCGGAGACCACACGTCATGACCGCGCCGACGCGATCGTTCATCACCATCGTCTCCGGGCTGCCCCGGTCCGGGACCAGCCTCGCGATGCAGATGCTGAGCGCCGGCGGAATCCCCGCATTGACCGATGCGCAGCGCACCCCGGATGCCGACAACCCGCGCGGCTACTTCGAGTTCGAACGCGTCAAGCAGATCAAGTCCGATCAACTCTGGCTGAACGATGCTGTCGGCAAGGCCGTCAAAGTCATCCACATGCTCATCACCGCGCTCCCCACGGACAGGGAGTACCGCGTGCTCATGATGCGGCGCGATGTCAACGAGGTCGTCCGTTCCCAGGCGGCGATGCTCGCACGCAGCGGCAAGCCCGGCGGCGGCCTCGGCCCCGAAAAGCTCGCGCAGGTCTACGAGGGCCAGATGAGCGCGGTCGGACGGTGGCTCGCGGCGTGCCCGTCGTTTCGCGTGCTGGATGTCCACTACGCCGAGCTGATCAAGGACCCGCGCGCCATGAGCGAACACGTGAGCGAGTTCCTCGGCGGCGGCCTGTCGATCGACGCGATGGCCCGCGCGGTGGACCCGACGCTGTACCGCCAGCGCGCGGACTGATCTCCTCCCCCGCGCCCCCTCCACGCGCTACCCGCGCGCTCTCCCCCGCCGGATATCCTCTCGGCTTCTGCCCCTCACCCCGGGAGCCGACCCATGAACCCGAACCTCGATGCCCCCACGTCCCGCCGCCGCCGGCTCCGGCTACGACTGGGTCCCCGCGATGTGGCAATGGTGAACGCACGCGCTTTCTTGCGCGCTCATGCGAAGTCGGGGGGGGATCGATTCGGCGCGAATGGCGCGGGTAGTTCAAAGTTCACATGAACGGAAGGGCCATCGCCGCATCGTGATCAGGGCGCGGGGCCGTGGACGAGGAGCTGAACGCACGGGGCGAAGTCGGATGTGGGAAATGGGATGTGGGATGTGAGGAGAGGAATGTGGGAGATGGGAAGAGGGATGTCGGATGTGGAAGGAAGAGGAGTTGCTTCGAACTGGGCGGGAGTGTTCAAGGCACCCTTCACCGGCTCGTGCGGCGCACTCGCTTCCTCTCCACCCACTCCCTTGCGGGAGGTTGAAATCAGGAGAAGTGCCCCCTCAGTCTCGCTGCGCTCGACAGCTCCCCCGCTGGGAGCGCGGGAGCGGGCGGGCCGGTCGTGGGCAAGACAAAGACCCCTCACCCCCTTCGCTGCGCGAAGGGACCTCTCCCCGCGGGGCGGGGAGAGGGGGCTTCAAGACAATGACCCCTCATCTGAACCCCGCTCGCTTTGCGACATCCTTTCCCCGCGGGGCAAGGAGATGGAGGGCGGAGGCGTGGGGCGGGGCGGGGCAGGGGCAGGGGCAGGGGGGAAGTGGCGGGTGCTCCTTGGGGTGCTCCAACTCCCCTCGACCGGTCGATACCCAAAAAGTTCCCTGCCTCCCGGCCTGTCGCTCCGGCCACCCCCTGATTTGACCGATGGTTGGACCCCTCTATCATCCGCGCTTGCTTGGTGGGCGGAGCCTGCCCGGCGGCGGCGGTTGCCGCTGTAGCTCAGTGGTAGAGCGCACCCTTGGTAAGGGTGAGGCCGTGGGTTCAATCCCCACTAGCGGCTTTGTCAGTTTCGCGGGATAGGAACAGGGATTGTTCAGGGCATAATGTTCCGCCCTGGGACTCCCCGGCGCAGACCTGCAACGAGGCGCCGAGAACGTTCCTATCGCCTGAACACGGTAACCAATGAACGGATCAAGTTCCCTATAGCGGAGGTCGGAAGTCATGGCAAAGGGCGTATTCGAGCGGACAAAGCCACACGTCAACGTGGGCACTATCGGACACATTGACCACGGCAAGTCCACCTTGACCGCGGCCCTTTCGGCGCGGTCCGCCGCGAAGTACGGCGGCGTGATCAAGTCGTACGCCGACATCACCAAGGGTGGTACGGTCCGTGACTCCAACAAGACCGTGACGATCCATTCGTCGCACACCGAGTATGAAACCGATGCGCGGCACTACGCCCACGTTGACTGCCCGGGCCACGCCGACTTCGTGAAGAACATGATCACCGGCGCCGCCCAGATGGACGGCGCGATCCTCGTGGTCTCCGCCGCGGACGGCCCGATGCCCCAGACCCGTGAGCACGTGCTGCTCGCCCGTCAGGTCGGTGTGCCCTACATCGTCGTCTTCCTCAACAAGGTCGATCTGGTCGATGACCCCGAGCTCCTCGACCTGGTCGAGGTCGAGGTCCGCGACCTGCTCAACAAGTACGGCTTCCCCGGCGACAAGACCCCGGTGATCCGCGGCCAGTCGAAGGCCGCGCTTGAGAACCCGAAGGACGATGCGATCTGCAAGCCGATCGACGAGCTCTTCGCCGCGATCGACTCGTACATCCCCGAGCCTCAGCGCGAGGTCGATAAGCCGTTCCTCGTGTCGATCGAAGACGTCTTCTCGATCAAGGGCCGCGGCACCGTTGCCACGGGTCGTATCGAGCGTGGCGTCGTCAAGGTCGGCGATGCGGCCGAGATCGTCGGGCTGAAGCCTGAGAACAAGGCGACCGTCGTGACGGGCGTTGAGATGTTCAACAAGACGCTGGATCAGGGCCAGGCCGGCGACAACGTCGGCATCCTGCTCCGCGGCGTGGAAAAGAACGACATCGAGCGTGGCCAGGTTGTCTGCAAGCCGGGCTCGATCAAGCCGCACTCGAAGTTCAAGGGCCAGGTGTACGTGCTCACCAAGGAAGAGGGCGGGCGTCACACGCCGTTCTTCTCCGGCTACCGTCCGCAGTACTACTTCCGCACGACGGACGTGACCGGCTCGCTCAAGCTCCTCGGCGGCGCGGAGATGTGCATGCCGGGCGACAACGTCGAGATCGAGGTCGATCTGGGCGACAAGCCCGTCGCGATGGAGCCGGGCCTCCGCTTCGCCATCCGCGAGGGCGGCCGCACGATCGGTTCGGGCACGGTGACGACGATTCTTGAGTGATTCGGGATTGAGAACCGCCGCGCACGGGCGCGACGGGACACTGGTTTGAAACCACCCTGGCCCATCGGCCCCGAGCCGGTGGGCCGGTTTGACGAACAGGAACGACTGAAACGAGGTAGGACCGATGGCAAAGAAGAACAAAGGCCTCGCCCGCGAGTATGTGTGGCTTCAGTGCTCGGAGACGGGTGATCTGAACTACCGCACCGAGATCAACGTCAAGGGCGGCGTTGCGGAGAAGCTGAAGGCGGGCTTCAGCAAGTACAGCCCGCGTCTGCGCAAGCACACGCTGCACAAGGTCAAGCGCAAGTAATCGCCTCTTGAAAGGCCCCCGGCAACGGGGTGCGACGGGGTGAAAATCCCCGCGGCGGCACGGTCGTAGGCGAGAGCCTTGTGTCGCATCCGGACCCCAAGCGGAACGACCCCCGCTCCGGATCGTCGGATGAATAGAACGGACGCCGGTAGCTCAATTGGTAGAGCAGCGGATTCCAAATCCGCAGGTTGCGGGTTCAAGTCCCTCCCGGCGTGTTAACGGCCTCGAGCCTTTTCTTCTATGACCCTTAGGCAGGCACTCTCATGTCATTCGGCATTTACAAGCAGGGGCAGGGCTACTGGGTCCGGGTCCTGACCGCCGCGTTCATCGCGGTGATCACGCTGGGCGCGGCGGGTTGGATGGCGGGCCAGACGGCGCGGTTTGAGTCGCGCCTGCCGCGGACCACGTTCGCGCTGTTTGTCGAGGATGCGGACGGCAAGGCGACCCCGGGGGAGCGGGTCTCGCTGATCGCGGCGCCGGAGGCTCCGGGCGCGACGCCGAAGGTGCTGGGTTCGGCGCGGATCGCGTCGTATGACGCGCCCAACGCGGAGCTGCGGGTGAACGATGTGAAGCTCGACGTTCCGGACACGGACGCGACGATGGCCGCGGCGGTGACGGCGACGGGGTTCACGGCGGATGTGCGGCGAGCCCGGGGCGTGCCGCCGATCGAGCCGCGGCTGCTGATGGGGATCGTGGTGGGGATCGTGCTTCTGCTGGGGGCGGGCATCGCGTACTACTTCACCGCCGTCCGCACGGGCACGGTGGATTTCTTCATCGCCACGGACATGGAGATGAAGAAGGTTCACTGGTCCACGTGGAAGGAAGTCAAGGGCTCGACGGCCGTGGTGATCGTCGCCTGCGTGCTGATCGCGAGCTTCCTGTACAGCATCGACACCGTGTTCAGCGCCCTGTTCCGCGCGATCGGCCTGCTGGTCGATGCGGGGTGAGCCTGGTCCGGCACGGTCGATGCGGTGGGGATGGCTGCCGGAGCGGTCGTGACGACATGACAACCAAGACCAGGAGGCGGCGGTGATCGAGACGGACACAACCAAGGGAACCGCCATGAGCAACGACGCGACAGCCACGACCCTTCCCGAAGGCGACGAGCCAATTCGCCGCGAGGGGATGGACTGGTTCACGCTCCGGGTCGCCTCCAACAAGGAGAACTCGGTCCGGGAGACCCTGCTGCGCAAGGTCGCCATCGAGAAGATGACGCACCTGGTGGGCCGGATTCTGGTTCCGACCGAGAAGACCAAGACGATCAAGGGGGGCAAGCAGCGCATCGTCGAGACGAAGCTCTACCCGGGCTACGTGTTCGTCGAGATGCGTCTGGAGCCGGATGGTCGCATCCCCCAAGACGTGTTCTTCCTGATCAAGGAAACAACGGGCGTGGGCGATTTCGTGGGCACCGCGGGGCGTCCGACGCCGCTGCAGGAGCACGAGATCGAGAAGCTGCACGTTGATTCGCGCCGGCCCGAGGAAGAGCCGACGATCAAGCTGGTCTTCCAGAAGGGCGAGCCGGTCACGATCAAGGAAGGCCCGTTCCAGGGGTACGAGGGCACCGTGGACGAGCTTGTCCCGGAGAAGGGCCTCGTGCGTGTGCTGGTGACGATCTTCGGGCGGCAGGCGCCGATCGAGATCGAGGAGTGGCAGCTCGCCAAGGCCGGTCAGGTGTGATCGCCGCGAGAGAGTTCGTGCATTTCCCGCAGGCCCGGCTTTTTCGCCGGGCCTGTTTTCGTTCGGCTCTTTGCGCTTCTGGATGACCACTCCCCGCCGCGTCCCTAAACTCCGCCTCCCCACCTACCCAGGAGTTCTGCATGTTTGAGCTGGTGCGCGTCGTGTCGAAGGGCAAAGCCGAAGCGGTTGTGATCGGCATCTTCAAGGACCGCAAGCTTGACGCCGCGGCGAGAGCGATGGATACGGACGGCTCGATCGCCCGCGCGGTCGAGCGTGCGGAGTGCACGGGCGAGGTGGGGCGGATCGCGGAGGCGTACCCCGGTGGGCGCGGTGCGCCGGTGCGTGTGCTGATCGTGGGGCTGGGGGATCGGGAGAGCTTCAAGCCGGGGTGCCTGCGGGCGATCGGCGGCGCGCTGGGCCGGCGGCTGGCGCAGACAAAGGACTCGCGCATTGATATCGAGCTTTCGGGCGCGCTTGAGGGGGCGAAGCCGGGTGTGGATCCGGCGTTTGCCGGTCGCTGCCTTGGCGAGGGGCTGGGGCTGATTTCGTGGAGCTTCACGCGGTTCAAGGGGAAGGGCTCGCCGGAGCGGCCCAAGAAGGTGCCGCTGTTTGTGCGCTCGTCGCACGCGCTGTTCCAGTCGGGGATCGAGCGGGGCCTGTCGCTGGCGGCCTCGACGAACATCGCGCGTGACCTTTCCGAGACGCCGCCGAACGTTGCGACGCCCGAGTACATCGCGCAGCAGGCGCGGGCGATGGCGAAGGCGACGGGGCTTTCCTGCCGCGTGATCTCGGGGAAGGAGCTTGAGAAGGAGCGGATGACGGGGCTGATCAACGTGGGCAAGGCGTCGGAGAACGCGCCGTGTCTGATCCGGCTGGAGTACACGCCCAAGGGCGGGAAGAAGGGTCGCGGGGACAAGCCGGTGGTGCTGGTGGGCAAGACGATTACCTACGACACCGGCGGGCTGTCGATCAAGCCGATGCCGGGGATGGCGGGGATGAAGCGGGACAAGGATGGCGGGTGCGCGGTGCTGGGGGCGATGCACGCGGTTGCGACGGTGGTGAAGCCGGGGCACCGGGTGGTGGCGTTGCTGGCCGCGGCGGAGAACTGCATCTCGGATGAGGCGTATCGCCCGGACGACATCATCACGTACCGCAACGGGGTGAGCGTGGAGGTGACGAACACGGATGCGGAGGGGCGGCTGGTGCTGGCCGATGCGCTGGTGTGGGCGTGCGAGAAGGAGTCGCCATCGTGCATCGTTGATGTCGCGACGCTGACGGGCGGGGTCGTGACCGCGCTGGGCTCGACGTTCGCGGGGATGTTCTGCGATGACGATGCGCTGCGTGGGCGGCTTGCGG
The DNA here is from genome assembly GCA_023432465.1 of Planctomycetota bacterium. Taxonomy (GTDB): domain Bacteria; phylum Planctomycetota; class Phycisphaerae; order Phycisphaerales; family UBA1924; genus JAHBXL01. The sequence continues at coordinate 28,079 of JAEYUO010000121.1, forward strand.
ATGCGATGACGGCATCGGGCGAGCGCTGGTGGCGGCTGCCGCACGATCAGGAATACAACGACATGATGAAGTCGGCTTCGGCGGACATCGTCAACAGCAACCCGAACCGGAAGGCGCATCCGATCCAGGGCGCGGCGTTCCTGTCGTTCTTTGTCGAGAAGTCCGTGCCGTGGGCGCACATCGACATCGCGGGCGTGCACGCGGTGGATGGGGATTCTGGCCCGTTCTGCAAGGGTCCGACGGGGTGGGGTGTGCGGCTGCTGGCGGACTTCCTTTCCGGCAGCGCTGCGCAGGCAGGGCCGGCCCCCCGCGCCCGAGCCCGTCGGGTTGGCGCGAAGGCCCGTAGGCGATAACATCCCGCAGTGGCGCCCCGCCCACATCCCCGCAGCAGGGGCGTCGCACCCGACTCGATGAGGCGTCAATCCGGCCCGAAGCCAACGGGCCTTGAGAAGCGGCGTTGGAACATTCGGCCCAGCGCAAGGAGCAAGGCCGTGAGGACAGCGAGTTCATCCTCCGGTCCGAAGCCCGCGGCCGAGGCGGTTGGCGCAGCGATGCCCGCGGAGCTTGCGCCCGTGGTCATCATCGCCCCTCCCGGGCCCGAGAGCGAGCTGTTGCTGCGGCTGCTGGACAGCCACCCGGCGATTTATGCCCGCGCGGAGGACACGCTGGATGCGGCGCTGCCCGCCGACGAGCTGGGCCGCTCGCTGCACATGATGGCGTCGAGCGCCGTGCGCGATGCGTCGATGAGCCTTCGCCGCGGTGTGGCCTGCCCGCTTCGCGCGGTGTGCGTGACGCTTGACCCCGCCGCGGGTGAGGGTATCGACCGTCTGGCCCGGGCGGTTCCTGACCTGCGTGCGGTGTGCCTGCTTCGCGACGGGCGCGATGCGATCGTGGCTGATCGACTGGCGTCGCTGCGAGCGGGGGAGTTTGGGCGGCTGTCTCCGGCCGCGCGTGCCTCGGCGGTTCGTGCCGCGGCCTCGCTTGAGGATCCGGGCGCTGCGCCCGCGCACCTGTTCTGCCCGGAGTCGCTGCGTCTGCACACGTCGCGGTGGATTGCTTCTCTCCGCGGGCCGCTGCGCGCGGTGGAACTGCTCGGGGAGGGGAGCGCTCGCCTGATCCGCTTTGAGGACTTGCTGAGGGAGCCGACCCGGATTCACGCCGCGACGTGCCGCTGGCTGGGTGTCGCGGGCGATGCCGCGCTGATCCACAGCGCGGTGGAGGCGGGGCGGGCGCAGCTTGCGGCGGCAGCGCGGCCGGGCGCGTGGCGTAGGCACTTTGCGGAATCGGACATCATCGGCTTCAAGCGGATGGCGGGGGAGCTGCTGATCGAGCTGGGGTACGAGCAGTCCACGCACTGGTAAACCCCTTTCTCCACCCTGCCACGGCAGGGTTTCCGCGTGTGGGTGACGGAGAGCGGGCCCTGCCTCTGGTACCCTCTAAACTCTGGCACCTGGATCTGTTTTCGCGGCGTGTTGTTGATGATCGATCCCACTTTGCCCGATTTTGCGGATACCCCTGTGTCGCCGAGGCGACCGCGGTTTGAGTATGCGCCGCGAGGGGCGGGCGTTGCGGACGAGGGGTCGGCGGGGATCGAGGCGCCGGTGGTGACGGTGGTGACGCCGTACTTCAACACGGGCGCGGTGTTTCGCGAGACGGCCCGGTGCGTGCTGGGGCAGTCGCTGCAGCGGTTTGAGTGGATCATCGTGAACGACGGATCGACGGATCCGGAGTCGCTGGCGGTGCTGGATGAGTTTCGCGACCTTGATCCGCGGATCCGGGTGCTGGATCACCGGGTGAACCATGGCCTTCCGGCCGCGCGCAACACGGGCTTTCGGGCCGCGCGTGCGGGGCTGGTGTTCCAGATCGATGCGGATGACCTGATCGAGCCGACGACGCTGGAGAAGTGCGCGTGGTATCTCCATTCCCACAGCAACTTCGCGTTTGTCAAGGGGTGGAGCGTCGGGTTCGGGGCATCGGAGTATCTGTGGACGAAGGGCTTTCACGACGGCGCGGCGTTCCTGAGCGAGAACCTGGCGACGGCTACGGCGATGATCCGTCGAGAGGTGCACGAGGCGGTGGGTGGGTGCGATGAGACGATCCGCGGCGGGATGGAGGACTGGGACTTCTGGATCCGCTGCGCCTCGATGGGGCACTGGGGGGGGACAATCCCCGAGTATCTCGACTGGTATCGCCGTCGCGACAACCAGCACGACGATTGGGCGAACCTGAGCAGCATGCAGAAGCGGGACTCGTTCTGCGCGCGGCTGCGGGCGATGTACCCGAACCTGTTTGAGGAGGGTGGGTTTCCGGCCGCCTCGCCGATGTGGCCCAGGCCGCTGGAGCCTGTGCCGGCGAGGCCGGCGTTTGAGAACCCGCTGGCCAAGTCGCGTCCGCGGCTGCTGATGATTCTGCCGTGGCTGCGGATGGGGGGCGCGGACCGGTTCAACCTTGACCTTGCGAGGTTTTTGACATCGGCGAGCGCGGGGGCGTGGGATGTGTCGGTGGTGACGACCAGCGCGGGGCATCCGTGGCTGCCGCAGTTCACCGCGCTGACGCCGGATGTGTTCTGCCTGGATCACTTCCTGCGGCCGGTTGACTATCCGCGGTTTATTCGCGGGTTGATCGAGTCGCGCCGGCCGGATGTGGTGATGGTGAGCAACTCGGAGCTTGGGTATCAACTGCTGCCGTTCTTGCGGGCGCATTGCCCGGAGCCCGCGTACATCGACTTCAACCACATGGAGGAGCCGCACTGGCGCAGCGGCGGGCATCCGCGGTCGGGCGTGGCGATGCAGGAGCAGCTCGACCTGAACGCGGTTGTTTCGGAGCATCTGAAGACCTGGATGGTGCAGGCGGGGGCGGATGTCTCGCGCATCGAGGTGTGCTACATCAATGCCGATACCGCGCTCTTCCGGCCCGATGAGGCGTTGAGGAAGCGCGAGCGCGATGCGCTGGGGATCGGCCGCGGGGAGACGGTGATTCTGTACGCGGCGCGATTCTGCCCGCAGAAGCAGCCGCTGGTGTTTGCGGAGTCGATCGCGCGGCTTCGCGCCTTGTGCGGGGGCCTGCGCGATCGGCCGGCGTTCAGCGTGCTGGTGGCCGGGGATGGCGAGGACCGTGATGCGCTGGTTGCAAAGCTTCGGGAGCACGACCTCTTGCGCGAGGGGGATGATGCGGACCCTGCGCGGCCGGTGGTGATGCTCGGCCCGGTGCCGCCGGAGCGGATGCCCGCGATCATGGCGGCGAGCGATATCTTCTTCCTGCCGTCGATGTGGGAGGGGATTGCGCTGTCGATCTATGAGGCGATGGCCGCGGGCCTGGCGGTTGTGGGCGCGACGGTGGGGGGCCAGCGCGAGCTTGTGACGCCGGAGACCGGTCTGCTGCTGGATCGGCCGGTGGATGCGGCCGGCAACCCGGACCTTGATGCGGAGGCGGACCGGTACGCGCTTGCGCTGGTTGACCTTCTGGGCGATGGCCGGAAGCGCAGCGCGCTTGGGGCCGCCGCGCGGGAGCGGATCGAGAGGCACTTTGAGCTTGCGAACATGGGCGGCCGGATGCTCGAGCTGTTTGCGCATGCGCGGGATCTGCGGGAATCGTCGCCGCGGCAGGCGTTGCCGGTGGGGCTGGCGAACGAGTGCGCGGTGCAGGCGATCGAGCAGCAGCGGCTGAGCAACCTGACGGATTATCTGTGGGGGGTGCAGGCGCGGTATCACGAACTGCTGCGGACGCTGGACCCATCGGGCGGGCGGGAGGCTGCGGAGCGCGAGGCTGCGGAGCGGCTGGCGCGGATTGAGAACTCGAGGAGCTGGAGGCTGGTGCGTGCTGCCAAGAGCGTGCCGCCGTATGGCGCGATTGCGCGGCTGCGGTGGGGGCCTGACTGGCACCGGATGGATGTGAAGATGTCCGCGGCGGAGCGGCTTGCGATGATCGAGTCGAGCCGGTCGTTCCGGCTGATCCGGACGCTCAAGCGTGTTCCGCCGTGGTCGATGTATGTGCGGGCGAGGTATGGGCGGCAGGCGCGCTGAGCCCGCGGTGTGGCCCGCGGCCCCCTCCTCCCCCGGCCCGGGCGGGGGCTTTCGTGCGTCGCTTTCGCTTCCTACCATCCCGCCCTATGCCGTACACCATCCGTCCAGAGCAGGGCTTCGACGTTGACACCGAGTCCACAAGCTACCTGACCGAGCACGTGGATACCGGGGAGCGCTGGGTTCTGAACTTCGGTCCGCAGCACCCCGCGACGCACACGACGCTGCGCATCGTGCTGGAGCTTGATGGGGAGCGGGTGGCGCGGTGCACGCCGCATATCGGCTATCTGCACTCGGGGTTCGAGAAGCTCGGGGAGCACCTCGACTACAACCAATATGTGACGATCGTGTCGCGGATGGACTATCTGTCGCCGATTCACAACGACATCACGTGGCACGGGGCGGTGGAGAAGCTGTTTGGGATTGACATCACGCCGCGGTGCAAGGTGCTGCGGACGATCATGAACGAGCTGGCGCGGATCCAGAACCACCTGCTGTGCGTGGGCGCGGCCGCGCTGGACCTTGGGGGGATTACGGCGTTCCTGTTCGCATTCAATCCGCGCGAGAAGATCTACGACATCTGCGATCTGATCGCGGGTCAGCGGTTCCACGCGGACTGGACGCGCGTGGGCGGGCTGATGCAGGATCTGCCGGACCAGGCGATGTTCCAGAAGCTGGTGAAGGACCTCATCAACGAGGACCTGCCGCGATCGCTGGAGGACATGGAGGGGCTGCTGAATGCCAACCGCATCTTCATCGACCGGACGAAGGGGATCGGCGTTCTGACGCACGATGAGGCGATCGCGTGCTCGTTGACCGGGCCGATGGCTCGGGGGAGCGGCGTGAAGCGGGACCTTCGGAAGGATGCGCCGTATCTGTGCTACGCGGACAACTGGGACAACCAGGGCGCGGCGGCGGTGGAGTTCAAGGTGCCGATCGCGATGGAGGGGGATGCGTACTCGCGGTACCGCGTGCGCGTGGAGGAGATCAAGCAGTCGGCGCACATCATCCGGCAACTGATCGACAACATCCCGGGCGGGCCGGTCGATGCGTTCGCGGATTCGAAGATGGTGAAGCCGCCGAAGAAGGATGTGTATGGCTCGATCGAGGGGTTGATCCAGCACTTCGAGCTGATCATGTCCAACCGCGGGTGGAAGGCTCCGATCGCGGAGACGTATGGCTGGAACGAGGGGCCGAACGGGGAGCAGGGGTTTTACATTGTCTCGGATGGCGGGCCGCGGCCGTGGCGTGTGCGGACGCGACCGGCGTGCTTCATCAACTATTCGGCGATGGCGCGGATGACGGAGGGGCACCTGCTGTCGGATGTGCCGGCGGTGATCGGGTCGATCAATGTGGTGGCGGCGGAACTGGATCGGTGACTGAATCGAGGTCCCCCGACCGCCGATAACCCTCTGGCAGGGATCTGCCCTGCGCCGAGGGTCTTGCCATGAAGTCTCAGCCCGCCGCGACGTTTCCCAGCTCGCCATCTTCCTCGCCCGCCGGTCTGCGCATCGAGGCCGATCGGTTCATCGCCGCGCGGGCGGAGAGGTGGCGCCATGTGCCGCGGCGGATTCCTGGCGGTGAACACGGCGTGAACCCGATCCGGTGCTGCGAGGGCATCCCGGGGGTGACTTCGCCGGCGGATCTGGGCCGCGCGGGGGCGATGCGGGAGGAGCTGGCCGATGCGCTGCGTGCGGTGCGTTCGCGGCTGCTGGATGGGCGCGAGCTGCCGCGAGGGCCGCTCGACGAGATTGTCGATGTGCTCATCGACCTTGCGGCGCGGCATGCGGACTCGCTTCCCGCGCTGGCGTTCGCGGATGCGGCGCCGGCGCGCGATGCGGCGTGCTCGCAGGCGGTCGCGACCGCCGCGGTGAGCGTTGCGGGGGCGGGTGGGGTGGGGTGGTCGCGGGCCGATGTGCGCGATGCCGCGGTGGTCGCGCTGCTGGCGGACTTCGGGCTGGCCGCGCTGACGTTTGATCCGTTTGCGCTGGCGCGATCGCTGACGGAGGTCGAGCGGTCGCAGCTTGCGCCACACGGGGATGTCTCCGCGCTGCTGGCGTCGCGCATCGATGGGCTGGCGGATCGCGTGCTGCTGGCGGTGTCGCAGCATCACGAGCGTCCGGACGGCCGCGGCACGCCGCGGGGCGTGAAGGGCGGGGCGATCCATGACATTGCGCTGCTGGTCGCGGCGGCGGGGACGCTTGCGGCGATCGCCTCGCCGCGGGCGCACCGGCCCGCGCTGCGGCCGCACGCCGCGCTGATGCACACCGCGCAGGCGGCGCGGGAGGGTGCGCTGGATGAGGGCATGACGGGCGCACTGATCCGTGCGTGCGGGACATACCCGCCGGGTTCGCACATCCGGCTTTCGACGGGTGATATCGCGGTGGTTGTTGCGCGGCCTGCGCGGAGCGACCTTGCGCGGCCGGTTGTCCGCGTGATGCCGTTCTGGGGTGCGGCGAACTTCGCCGCGATCGGCAAGCCGGTCACGGTCAACCTTGCGGATGAGGGTCTGGGGGATGTGCGGATTGTGGAGGAAGTGGAGCCGGGGTGAGGCTGACTGGGGGTTCGCTGGCACGGCGGGCCAACTTCCTGCATACTGCGAAGGTGCATGTGATCGATGCGACAGAGCCGATCGTGCGTGCCGCCCGGCAAGGGAACGCTGCCCGCTGGGTGATGCTGCTGTGCGCGGTCGCGGCGTGCTGCGGCGGGTGTGCATCGGCTTCGGCGCAGGCGCTGAGTGTTGTGCACCGATCGACGGTGCTGCTTCCGTCGGGCGCGGTGGATCAGAACGGCAACGCGTTCACGATCGCCGGGCTGAGCGGGATCGCGTATGCCGGCCCGTCGCCGAACGCGCCGGCGGGTTCGGGGGTGCACATGTTCTTCGCGGTGATGGACAACTCGAACAAAGTGATCGCGATTGACGCCGCGATCTCGCCGACGGGCGCGGTGTCATCGGTGTCGGTGGCGAGCGCGTTGTCGCTGCCGGTCGCGGCGGACTTTGAGGACATTGTCATCACCGGCGGTGGGGCGGGCGTGCTGCTGGCGGAGGAGGGGTCGCCGGGCATTCGTGCGTTTGCGCTGCCGAGCGGGGATGCGGGGCCGTCGCTGGAGGTGCCGGCGGTGTTTGCATCGCGGCGGGAGAACTTTGGCTTTGAATCTCTGGCCGCGGCGGGATTGACGCTGTGGACGGCGAACGAGGAGGCGCTGAGCGTTGATGGGCCGCTGTCAACGCAGGCCGCGGGAGCGGTGGTGAGGCTGCTGCGGTATGAGGTCGGGCCGGAGGGGGAGTTGTTGCCTGCTTCGCAGCACGCGTACCGGTGCGAGCCGCTGCACGGCTCGGCGATGACGGGCGCGCGGAGCGGGCTGGTTGCGCTGGCCGTGCTGCCGAGCGGGCGGATGCTTGCGCTGGAGCGGTCGTTTGCGCTCAACCTGGGCGGGTTCTTCCGCTCGCGGCTGTTTGAAGTGTCGCTTGGCGGGGCGAGCGATGTGGCGGTGGTCCCCGCGCTTCAGGGTGCGGCGTTTGTCGCGGCGGGGAAGACGCTGCTGTGGTCGGGGAACCTGAACAACCTTGAGGGGCTGTGCATCGGGCCGGCGCTTGCGGGGGGCGGGCGCGTGCTGATCGGGGTTGTGGATGATGGCGACCCGATCAGCGCGGGCGCGCTGGTGTCGTTTGCGATCACGGGGCCGACGGAGGCGGCGTGCGCTGCCGATGCGGATGGGTCGGGGTCGGTCGGCGTGCCGGACATCTTCACGTTCTTGTCGTGGTGGTTTGGGGGGGACGATC
>JAEYUO010000003.1 GCA_023432465.1 Planctomycetota bacterium
CCCCCGCCCGCCCGATTGACACCCCGATCGCGCTTGAGTCTGTCGTCGGACAGATCAACGGCCGCCCGCTCTTCGTCTCCGAGATCCTCACCCCGCTCGACGGGCGACTTCGCGCCCTCGCGGTCGAGGTCAAGGGCGACCGCGCCGCGTTCATCCGCGGCTGCTCGAGCGACATCATCGGCATCATCACCAACGAGGTCCGCGACGAACTGATCCTCGCCGAGGCCCAGGCGTCACTCCCGCTCGAAGTCCGCCAGGGCCTGTTCTACTTCCTCGGGAAGATCCAGCAGAACCTCGTCAGCACGCAGGCGGGCAGCGAACTCCAGGCCGATGAAGCCATCCGCGAATCCACCGGTCGCACCCTTCAGCAGGAGGCACGCGACCGGCTCGAACGCGAGCTCATCACCAGCGAACTCCGCGCCAAGGTCATCCCCCGCGTCAACGTCCCCTGGCGTCTCATCCGCCAGGAGTATGAACGCAACTACGACAAGTACAACCCGCCCGGAACCGCGATCCTCCGCGTGATCGCCGTCCCCGCGGCCGATGCTGATGCCGTCCGACAGGCCGAGCAGGCCATCGCCGCCGGCCCCTTTGCCGATGCCGCCGCGATGGAGTTCAACACCTTCCTCCGCTCCACCGGCGGCCTGGTCTCGCGCGAACTCGAAGGCCCGTATCAGGATGCCCCCTTCTTCGCCGACCCCGCGATGAACTCCGCGGCCCAGACCCTGAGCCCCGGACAAACCTCCCCCCCCACGCGCTGGGACGACAAGATCGTCTGGATCCACCTCCAGGCCATCGACCAGGAGCCCGGCATCTCCCTCTACGATGCCCAGCTCGAAATCGAAACGTCCCTCCGCGACCGCAAGTTCGTGAAGGAGCGCAACATCTACTTCGAGCGGCTCCTCGAACGCGGCAGCTTCACCCGTATCGAGTCCATGGTGCAGGAAACCATGGCGATCGCCGTCGAGCGATACCTGCCCGCGCAGCCGAAGTAACCCCGCACCTCACGCACCCCCATGCCGCGCTGGCTCACGCGATTCCTCCGCATCTTCAAACCGCCCGCGTGGTCGGACAACCGCGACCCCCTCGGCCCCGCCGGCGAGCGCGCTGCCGAGAAGTTCCTCAAGGCCCGCGGCTACCGCATCCTCGCCCGCAACGCCCGCGTCCCAATGGGCGAGGCCGACCTGCTCTGCGAAGCGCCGGACAGCACCACCATCGTGCTCGTCGAGGTGAAGTCGCGCCGCCTCGATTCGGGCCGCATCGACCCGCCCGCCGAAGCCGCGGTGACCAAGGACAAGCGGCGCAAACTCGTCAAGATCCTCAAGCACCTCGCCCGCGCCAACCGCTGGCACACGCGCCCCCTCCGCATCGACATCATCGGTGTTGACTTCCGCAACAACGAGCCCGTCGAGATCCGCCACCACCCCGGCGCTGTTGGCATCCCCACCCGCCGCGAATCCTGACCGCTCCGGCACCCTCCTCACACCGCCTGCTTGTCCTTGTCCTTCCGGTCCGCCAGCTTTCCGCGGAACGCCATCTCCAGCCGCATCTCCTCCGCCCGGTCTGCATCGATCTTCTCCGGCAGGATCACGCTGAACATCGAGCCGCGGCCCACTTCGCTGTCAAGCTGAATCTCCCCCTGCAAAATCCCCGTGAGTTCCTTGCAGATCGCCAGCCCCAGCCCCGTTCCCGCGTGCCGGCGCGTATGCCCGCTGTCGGCCTGCTGAAACTTTTCGAAGATCCTGCTCCGATCCTCGGGCGCGATCCCCGGCCCCGTGTCCAGCACGCTGATCCGCACGCGCTCCGTCGCCCCCGGACCCTCCGTGGCGCGGCCGATCAGCCGCTCCGCGCGCAGCGTCACCCGCGCGCTCCCAGTCACCGCGGGCGTTGATGCCCCCTGCCCGCTCCCCCCACCGGTCCACGCCCCGTTCGTCCCCGCGCCCGCGCCGCCCGGCGCATTCCACTTGTCGCTGGTGAACTTCACCGCGTTGCTCAGCAGGTTGAACACCACCTGCTGGAGCTTCTTCCCATCGGTCTCCAGCATCGGCAGATCCGCCGGAAGCTCCACCACCAGTTCCACACCACTTCGGTCCGCCAGCGGCCGCATCATCGCCGCCAGCGTCTCCAGCAGTTCGCGCAGGTTCACCGACTCCACCCGCAGCTCCATCTTCCCCGCCTCGAGCTTGGCCATCTCCAGCAGCCCGTTGATCAGCTCCAGCAGCGACCGCCCCGACGTGTGGATGTTCTCCAGGTACCGCCGCCGCTTGCTCAGCCGCGTCGAGTCGTCTCCCGCCTCCGCTTCCTTGTCCGCGACTTCCTTCAGCAGCTCCGTAAACCCAATGATTGAGTTCAGCGGCGTCCGCAGCTCGTGGCTCACGTTCGCCAGAAACTCCCCCTTGAGCTTGTTGGACTCATACAGCGCGAGGTTCCGCTCCGCCAGTTCGTTCACACGCAGATCCAGCGACCGGTTCATCGACCGGAGCTGCTCCTGCGTGCTCGTCAGCGCCTCAAGCATCTGGTTGAACGTCTCCCCCAGCTCCTCAAACTCATCCCCCGTCTGGATCTCCGACCGCACCTGCAAGTCGCCCTCCCGCACCAGTTCCGCCGTGTCCTTCAGCGATCGCACCGGCCCCAGGATCAGCCGGTTCGTGATCAAATAGAACACCAGGACCGCCAGCCCCAACGCGATCAACCCCGCGCTCAGCAGGTACGCCATGTTCACCAGCATCTGCGTGCCCGCGCTGTCGCTCGTCCGCGTCAGCACCACCAGCCCCTGCACCGTCTCCCCGCCGTCGCTCGCCTGCCGCACCGCCTTGGCGAACCAGTATCGCCGCGCAAGCCCCGACCACCGCGACGTGTGCCACTCCGCCAGCTCCGTGTCCTCCGACAGCTCCTCCAGCGCACGCACCACCACCCGGTCCTCGTGCGCGGCCGCCGCCTCCGGCGTCAGCAGCACCACCTTCGCCCCGCCGATATCCGCCTCCACCCCCGCCCGCAGCTTCGGCCCCGCGGGCGTCACCTCCGTCGCATACGCCTCCCACGATTCCACCAACTCCCGCGAGAGTTCCCGCTGCGATTCATCGACGATCGCGCTCATCCGCAGCCACGAAACAAACAGCGCTGCCGCGATGATGAACACCACCGCCGCCCCAAAGAGCAGGAGACACTTGTTCGCAAGTGAGATGCCTCGCCACATCGCGACAAGTCTACGTCAACACGCCCCCGCCCGAAGCCCTCACCCTACCTCGCACGCTTTGTGTTCCGGTACACGGTGTGGCAGTCCTTGCACGACTGATCCACCGCCGCAAACAGCCGGTCCAGCTCCTCCGCGCCCTTCTTCGCCACGATCGCATCCTCCAGCGCCTGCGCTTCCTCCCAAGACCGCTTCAACAACGCGTGGAACTCCGCCGGAAGCGCCTTGCTCTCCTCATCCTCCATCAGCACGCGGTAGTGGTCCGCCAGCCGCCCCGCCTCCGCGCTGGGCACGATGTCCGGATGGTCCTTCGGCACCGTCCAACCCGCTTTCTTCACATGCCCAAGGTTCACATGGCAGAAGTCCACCCCCACCATGTTGTCCACCATCCCCGACACCGTCGCCACCGATGGCAGCTCCGTCGCCGCAGGCGCGGCCTCCAGGAAACTCAAGTACTCCGGCGAGATCGTCGCCACGCACTCATACAACCCCGGATAGCTCGGTGCCGTCTTCGCCGCCTTCATGAACGCCACGCCCTGCTCCGGCGTCAGTTCCCCCACAATGACCGCCGCGCTCGCCGCCGCCGCCGGCCCTCGATGCTTCCCGTGGTGGCAGTGAATGAACACCGGTCCCTCCAGGTCCCGATACGCCTTGGCGATCAGCACCTGCTGCTCCGCATCGATCCCGTCATACCCAACCGGCAGATGCACATACCGCATCCCATACGCCGCAGCGCGATCCACCATCGGCTTCGCGCCATCCACCGAGATGATCGTCCTCACCCCAAGCGCCTGAAGCTCTGCAAACGCCGCATCGCTCTCCGGCGAGTTCCCGCTGTACATCCGCGGCGTCACCCGCAGCACATTGTGCAGCGGCCCCAGATCCTGACCCGCCTCACTGTTGAACCGCTCCGCCGGCACACTCGGCTCCGACAGAACGACCGTCCGCTCCGGCTTGGCTTCCGCCTCCGCCGCAGGAACTCCCGCCGGTTCCGCCGCGGCGGCGTCCTTTGGGCCATCCCCCGAACACGCCGCCATCCCGAAGATCAGGCCCGCAACCGCACCAGCCCACACAACACGGAAACCTTGCTTCATCACGACGGACTCCTGTTGGTTCTCCGGGCGAGCGCGGGCCGGGAGCCGAGTCTACCGAGGTTCGGATGGGCCGGTGGCGGATTGCAGCCGGCCGGTTCTCGACGTCCTTCCTCGCCCCCAGCCCCCCCACACACACCCACCATCCGGGGTTGGCCGCTGCCGGGGGCCGGGGCTAGCATTTCCCCGATCTCGTTCTCGTTCCGGCCCAGGTGGGCCCGACCTCAGGATCGCCGACGCTTTCTCTGGCCCGAGTTCAAGCACCGGTTTCACACTCTCAAGGGCAGGATTCAGCGCATGAAGCTTTACGTCGGCAATCTCTCTTTCAGCACCACCGAAGCCCAGCTCCGTCAGCTTTTCGAGGCCCATGGCCAGGTCGCCTCCGCCTCCCTCGTCATGGACCGTGACACCGGCCGTCCCCGCGGGTTCGGCTTCGTCGAGTTCCCCAACGACGATGAAGCCCGCGCTGCGATCGAGGCCCTCAGCGGCAAGAACGTCGATGGTCGCACCATCACCGTCAACGAGGCCAAGCCCCGCGAAGGCGGCGGCGGCGGCGGTCGTGGCGGATTCGGTGGCGGCGGCGGCGGTGGTCGTCGCGGCGGCGGCGGTGGTGGCGGATACGGTGGCGGCGGCGGCGGTGGCCGCGGCAGCTGGTAAATCGCTCAACGCCTGACCCCCCTTCGGTCAGGTCAGCCTCTACAACCTCAAGAGCCGGGACTTCACCGTCCCGGCTCTTTGCGTTTTGCCCAGAACCCCGCGGACCGCAGGACATGGGCGGCCTCATGCCTTCCCAGCACGCAGCCTGCCTTCTTTCGCGATCGCCTCTCGCGCGACACTCAACGTCCGCGCGTGCACCGATTTCCCGCTCTTAAGCCACAAGGGAGATCCCTTGACTTGGGGCCAAAATCGGTTAGATTGCAGGATGCGTGTCGGCTGGAGGGCCGCCACGCTGACCCCTGGTGGAAACAGGGGCCATCGCCAACAAGGGTCCCGCCGAGGCGGGATCAGAGAGAGAGAACCAACATGCCGACTTCATTGATTCGTGCGTACGCGCGGACATCCGTCATGGCCGCCGCGACGGTTGTGTGCTTCGCCGGTGCCGCCCAAGCGGACCTCATCGCCGATAACGGGTTCGGCACCGCGGACCTTCCCCCCGTCGGGCTCACATACACGACGCCCTTCGGCGACATGGCGATCATCGACGGGTTGCCGCTCGGCACCACGATTCAGATCGATGCCTCGATGCACTCGTTCACCTACAACCAGTTCAGCCCGCCCGGTGTGATGTCGTTCCCGCCCAACGCGACCGGGCGGCAACCGGGCGGGACGCTCGGCGGCGAGCAAGCCGCATCGGATGCCGTGTTCACCTGGCCGCTCATCGGCACCGGCTCGCTCGCGGGCTACAACCGCCTCATCCAGATCCCGATCAGCCACGAGATTCACATGGCGCCGCGAGTCAACGGCGACCCCGTGCAGTCGTTCGCCACCGACTTCTTCCGCGGCTTCGGGCAGATCACCGGCGACCCCGACTTCGACCTGCTCCGATTCACCGGCGGAACCGACTTCGGCCTGCCCAGCCCCGGACAGACGTGGCTGACCACCGCCGGGCCGGGGCTCTGGGACATGGGCTCCTACTACGACCTCACCTACCGCATCGACTTCGTCGGCGCGCCGGGCGGCCTGCTCGCCGGGATGAGCGGCTCCACCACCGGGACCGTCCGCCTGAACATCGTCCCCGCGCCGGGGGTCGCGCTGGGCATGCTGACCTGCGGCACACTGCTGGGCCTGCGACGCCGGAGGTAGCCGCTTCCCAGAGCATCGATGCGGACGCATACAGTCCGCCTATGCGAAGACGAGCCGCGGTCATCTGCGCCCTGCGAACCCCCATCGGCCGCTACGGCGGTGCGTTGTCAACCGTCCGCCCCGATGATCTCGCCGCGCAGGTCATTCGCGCGGTCATCGCACGCACCAGAATCGATCCCGGTCTGATCGACGATGTCTACCTCGGCGCGGCCAACCAGGCGGGCGAAGACAACCGCAACGTCGCGCGCATGGCCACGCTCCTGGCGGGGCTGCCCGTGACCGTGCCCGGCAGCACCGTGAACCGGCTGTGCGCCTCAGGGCTGGAGGCGATCAACATCGCCGCCAGAATGATCGAGGCGAACCACGGCGATGTCTTCATCGCGGGCGGCGTCGAATCCATGAGCCGCGCCCCGCTGGTCCTGAGCAAGGCCCAGGCCGCGTTCGACCGCGCCCAGGAACTGGTCGATACATCCATCGGCTGGCGCTTTGTGAATCCAAAGCTCGCGGCGATGCATCACCCCTATTCGATGGGCGAGACCGCCGAGAACGTCGCCCGCGCCCACAACATCAGCCGCGAGGATCAGGACCGCTTCGCCCTCGCGAGCCAGCACAAGTGGGCCGCCGCGCACCAGGCAGGCCGCTTCGCCGATGAGATCGTGCCCGTCGAGATTCCGCAGAGAAAGGGCGCATCGCTCTCCGTCGCCGTCGATGAGCACCCGCGGCCGGACACGACGCTGGAGCAACTCGCCAAGCTACGCCCCGTCTTCACGGATGCCCAGACCGGCACGGTCACGGCCGGCAACTCATCGGGCGTGAACGACGGCGCCGCCGCGCTCCTGCTTGTGGAGGCTGGCCGCGCTGCCGCGCTCGGGCTCACGCCCATCGCCTTCGTCGGAGCGAGCGCATCGGCCGGCGTCGACCCTGCGCAGATGGGGATCGGCCCCGTGCCCGCGACGCGCAAGGCGCTCGAACGGGCAGGGCTCAAACTTGAGGACATCGGGCTGTTCGAGCTCAACGAGGCCTTCGCAGCGCAGTCGGTCGCGTGCATCCGCGAACTCGGCATCGACGAGTCCATGGTGAACGTCAACGGCGGCGCAATCGCGATGGGCCACCCGCTCGGGTGCAGCGGCGCGCGCATCGCCACAACGCTGGTGCACGAGATGTCACGCCGCGGAGTCCGCCGCGGAATCGCGACCCTCTGCGTGGGCGTGGGCCAGGGGCTGGCGACGGTGTTCGAGCGCGAGTAAACAATCGGCCAACGCCCTTCTGCGCACGCTCAGGCCATGGCAGCGAGCTTCTCGAACCCCGAATGCAGGGCAGCGACCAGCCCATCGATATCGCTCTCGTTCATCGGCGTCGAGAGCGCGGCCGAGCAGGAGTTCACCAGGATGAACCCCTCATCGAACATGTGGTTGAGGAGCATCTTGAGCCGCTTGTTCTCATCCGGCGAGAGATACGCCTCGCGGTAGTTTCGCGGCGGGGTGGCCTTCACGTGGATCCGGAACATCGAGCCCGTTCCCGTCACGCTCGCGGCCGCGCCAGTTTCGCGGATGGCCCTCTCGATGCCCACCACGGCCCGACGGGAAAGAGCATTCAAACGATCGACCTCCGGCCGGTCGAACTTCTCCATCGCCGAGAGGCCCGCGCCAACACTGATCGGGTTGGCGGAGAACGTGCCGGAATGCGGGAAGACATACCGCGGCGACCGCGGGTTCAGGACATCCATCACTTCCGCTCGACCCGCGATCGCGCCGATGGGGAAGCCCCCGCCGATCATCTTGCCCAGCGCGGTCAGGTCCGGCGAGATGCCGTACTGCTGCTGGAGCCCGCCGTAGCACGAGCGGAACGTAATGACCTCATCGATCAGCAGGAGTACACCGTTGCGGCTTGTCCAGTCGCGGATGGCCGCGACATACTCGGGATCCGCGGGGTTCAGGCCGATGCGGTGCGGCATGAGGTCCAGCACGACGCAGGCGAGCTTGTCCTTCGCCCGCTCAAGCAGCGCGATGGTGCGTTCCGTGTTGTTGAAGGGGAAGACGACGACCTCGTTCACCGCGGACTCCGGCGTCCCGTGCACAAGCGGAACGCGCGTGGGCTCATCGGGGCTGCCCCACGTGGCGGGCGTCGGCACCTGGCTCACCTCCAGATAGTCGTAGCCGCCGTGATACGCGCCCTCGGCCTTGGCGATCATCGGGCGACCGGTGAACGCCCGCGCCACCTTGACGCCGACCATCAGGGCCTCGGTGCCGGAGTTGACAAATCGCAGCTTCTCGAACCCGGGGTTGCGGGCTCGCAGGTGCTCCGCGCAGCGGATCTCGACCTCGGTCGCGGCGTTGAATGCCGTGCCGCGGCGGAGCTGCTCGGTCACCATGCGGACCATGTCGGGGTCGGCGTGCCCGTGGATCAGCGAAGCCATGTTGTTGGCAAAGTCGGTGCGGGTGACGCCCTCGATGTCGGTGAGTCGGCATCCCTCGCCACGGTCAACGTACATCGGGTGCGGATCGTGGAGCGCCGCATTCCGGCTGACGCCGCCGGGGAGGACCTTCAACCCGCGCTCATACAGAGCGGCGCTTCGGCTGACATCGACGTGCGTGGTCATGGTTTGGATCCGGGGAAGGGGGACTACCGCCTCAGCAGGGGCGCGCCGGTGCGCTCTCGCACATACTCAAAGTCGATGCCGGGGCACAGCTCAACAAGCACAAACCCGTCGGGGGTGATGTCGATCACGGCGAGCTCGGTGTAGACACGGTTGATCACGCCGCGGCCCGTGAGCGGGTAGGTGCAGCGTTCAACGAGCTTCGGCTCGTCGTTCTTGGTGCAGTGCTGGGTAATGACGTAGACCGACTTGACGCCGGCGACGAGGTCCATCGCCCCGCCGACAGCGGGGATGGCATCCGGCTCGCCGGTGGACCAGTTGGCCAGGTCGCCATTGGAGGCAACCTGCATCGCCCCCAGCACACACAGGTCGATGTGTCCGCCGCGGATCATCGCGAAGCTGTCGGCATGGTGGAAGTACGCCGCCCCCGGCAGCGCGGTCACCTGCCGCTTCCCGGCGTTGATCAGTTCCGGGTCGCCCGCGCCCTGCTTGGGCGATGGTCCCATGCCCAGCAAGCCGTTCTCGGTGTGATAGATGAGCGTGCGGCCCTCCGGCACAAAGCGGGCGACAAGCTCGGGGATGCCGATGCCGAGGTTGACGTACGAGCCGTTGGGGATATCGAGGGCGAGCCGACGGGCCATGTCGTCTCTGGACCACCCGATCTGCGCGGTGTCTGTCGTCATGGATAGCTTGCCCCCGCCGCCACGAGTTCGGATTCGTGCACCGGCGCAGCCACTTCGACCACGCGATCAACGAAGATGCCGGGAGTGACCACCGCCTCGGGGTCGATGCCGCCCGGCTGAACAACCGAGTTCACCTGAATGATCGACACCTTCGCGGCCATCGCCATGATGGGCCCGAAGTTGCGGGCGGTCTTGTTGTAGATCACGTTGCCGTGCGCATCGGCGCATCGCCCCTTGACGAGCGCGAAGTCTGCCCGAAGCCACCGCTCCAGCAGATACTCCTTGCCGTCGAAGATGCGGGACTCCTTGCCATCGGCCAGCGGCGTGCCCACCGCCGCGGGCGTATAGAACGCGGGGATGCCCGCACCGCCCGCGCGGATGCGCTCCGCGAGGGTCCCCTGCGGCACCAGTTCAAGCTCGACCTTGCCGCGCCGATACAGATCGGGGAAGACCGTCGAGTTGGCCGTCCGAGGGAACGAGCAGATGACCTTGGCGACACGCTCGGCCTTGAGGAGCGCGGCAAGGCCGACCTCCCCGCTGCCGGTGTTGTTGCTGATCACGGTCAGGCCGCGCGCCCCCTGATCGATGAGGGCATGGATGAGCTCGATGGGGCTTCCGGCCTCACCGAAGCCGCCGATCATGACCGTCGCGCCGTCGGGGATGTCCGTGACGGCCTGGGCGGGACCTTGGACTCGCTTGTCGATCATCTCGTGTGTCGCTCAGTGTGCCGCCAGCGTCGTGGCATCCTTGACGCGCGAGTAGTCATAGAGGCCTGCCTCATCGAACAGCACCCGGTCCTCGTAGTCGTTGAACCAGATGGCCTTGGGGTTGCGTCCCACGATGCAGACCTTGCAGCGGTCGGGCGCGCTGCCCGCGTTGCGAAGGATCTTGAAGATCACAACGCCGTGCTCCGCGCCGGCGAGCCCGGGGATCGGCTCATTGGTGACCGCGACGACCTCGGTCTTGCCCTTGTAGTGCGTGATCGAAAGCCGGGCGTGCGCCTCAACGCCGGAGAGCCCCTTCTGCGATTCGTTAAGAATCTGCCACGCACGCTCGATCGGAATGTTGAACGCCTTGTACGCGACAATGTCGCGTCCGCAGAAGAAGTAATGGTTGTCCGCGCCGACGCGCTTGATCTCGCGCTGCATGATGCGCAGGGCATCGGGGTCGTCGTTGATGTCGCGGATGATCGGCGTCTGATTCTCGACGGTGATCCAGCCGCGGGCCAGCACGCCGCGCATCGCCGCGCCGGTGTCGGGGACCCACTGGTAGATGCCCTTGTCGTCCTGCACGTAGTCGCCGTTGTCGTCCTTGATCAGGAACTCATCGGGGTGCTCGAAGTGCACCATGATGTGCAGACCGACTTCGGGATACGCCTCGTGGAAGGCGTCGAGCATCGCGAGGAACGTCTCGTCGAAACGCTTGGGATAGAACGCCATCTCCTTGGTGCCGATGCGGATCGATTCGATGCCGGACTCGGCCAGCGCCGCGAGCCACGCGGCGATCTTCGAGTTGTTCAGCACCATCGGGTCGCCGCCGGAGAGGAGGATCTCGCGGAGCTTCTCGCGCCCGGAGTCAGGGTGGCGTCCGCCGTTGGCGGCCACCTTGGCGTTGAACTCGCGAATGTACTCGGTCACCGCCGGAATCTCGGCCAGGCCCTTCTTGGCGACGGTTCCATCCTTGCGGGCGATCTCCTTGCGGGCGATCAGCTCCTCGCGATAGCAGAACCGGCAGTGGGCCGAGCATGTGGAAACCACATACAGCAGCCCCATCTCGTACTTGTGAAGCAGGCCCTCGACCGGGCTGTAGTCCATCTGGTGGCCCGGGTCCTCCGAGCCGGCAAGGTCCATCGTCTCGTCCGGGCTGGCCTTCACCAGCCGCTGCATCGGCTTGCTCTTGGTCGCAAGGTCGAAGTAGTGCCGCGTCACCTTCACGGGCATGCGCTTCTCGACATCCCGCGGCGAGTTCTTCAGGCCGCCCAGCTGCACCAGCTCCTCGCGGCTGTAGAAGTTCATCATGTCCTGCGGCGCACGCTCATCGATGAACGGCGCCAGACCATTGATGATCTCTCGCTTGTACTGCGCATCCACAACACGCTCGAGGAAGGCCCGCTCGCGGTCGGTCTGCACATATTCCTGGATCGACGGCATCGGAAAGTTCTCCCGAAGGGTGCCCCGATTCCGGGGCGATTCTGAAATCAGGTGTACACTACGGCAGGGAAAGTGTAACCCAATGACCAATGGGGTGCCAGCATGTCACTGCAGGAACTCATTGCTCCCGTCAGCGATAGGCTGACGCCTACCGAACGACGAATCAGCACCCTCCTGCTCGAGGATGCCACGCTGCTTGCCTTTGGAACCGTCTCGGACATCGCCGAGCAGGTAGGCACCAGCAGACCTTCTATCGTCCGATTCGCCAACAAACTGGGATTCGACGGCTTCACAAGCCTCCAAGGCTGGGTCCGCCAGGATCTGGCCAAGCAGCTCTCCAGCCCCAGCCAGCGCATCCGGCAGATGAGCGGCGGTGCACCGCCCATCCGCGCTGCGCTCGAACACGCCGTGCGCCAGACGCTCGAGACGCTGGATGACCGCCGCATCGAGACCATGGCCGCGCCCATCGCCAAAGCCCGCGCCGTCTGGATCCTCTCCGGCGAGACCTCCATGGCCGGGGCGATCGTCCTGCACAGCGGCCTGTCGATGGTGAGGCCGCATGTTCACCTTGTCCACGAGCAGACCGCAGCGCGCCAGCTCAGCAGCGCGCGGGCCGGGGATGCCGCGGTCGTGTACGACTTCGCACGCTACCGGCGGCACTCGGTCATCGCCGCCCGGACACTCGCGGAACTCGGTGTGACACTCATCGCCATCACCGATGGCCCCCTGTCCCCGCTGGCATCGCTGACGGGAACCTGGTGCAAGCTCCACATCCCCGCGGCCGGGCCGTTCGATAGCGCGGTGCCATCGGTTCTGACCTCGGAACTGATCACCGCGCGCGTCGTCGGCATGCTCGGCAAAAGGGCCCACGAGCAGATCGACCGGCTCGAGGAACTCTGGCAGCGGATGGGAACGTTCCTGGAATACGTGCCGCGGCACGAAAAAAAGAACGCAAACCCGGGGACGGGCGCCTAAACGCGATCAACGCGCAAACACATCGCGGGTTGGGAGCGGGCGTGAGGCGCGATGGATGGGCAGGTACGGCTTGGTCAGATCCTCCGCGGGCGATTGCGCCGGGCTGATGTTGTAGATGATGAACAGCCCGCCCGGCTTGAGCGACTCCCGCACCGCCGCAAGAAACGCCGCATCCTCCACCCCAAGCTTCACAAGCTGCCGCTCATCCACCGTCTTGCCCGCGGGCGGCTCGGGGTGGATGCTCTCCAACTTGCGGCCCGCCGCGCCGTCGGAGCAATCGGCCCCTTGGTGGGCGATATGGCGTACCTCTCCGCGGCTCGGTTGCTTGTGGAACTGGCGGGTTCGCACCCCGAAGCGATCTCCCCGGAGGTGGCCGAGCACGTCAAGCGGCGGGTGCGGTAGTCCGGCCCGATCCCCGCCCCCCGGCTCCGGGAGCGAGAGCGGGGTTCCCTCCCCCAACGGAGAGGCACTTGACTCCTCCGAACCCCTAGGGGTGGTATACTTGACGGTCGCCAAACTCTTAGCGACCGCTCAGGGGTACCCGATGCCAGACAACAACGAACCGCTCCTCCGTGCAATCCTGTCCGTGACCGCCCGCCAGACGTTTCCGCCCGACAAACTGACAGAGATAGTGCTCTCGAAGCGGGCTAGCGCGAAGCAACTGACCGCGTTCAACTTGTGCGATGGCACGAGCACGCAGTCCGACATCGCTAAGAGCCTCAAACTCGACCAAGGGAACTTCAGTCGCACGGTCGCGCGATGGGTAGACGAGGGAGTTGTCTTTCGCATTGGCAAGGGGCGGGAGGCGAAGTTGCTTCACGTCTACCCGCTGAACAAGAAGGGAACCAGCAAGTGACCACCGATACCGCCCACCTCTCCCGTATCGAAGCGAAGTTGGACACACTCATCCGACTCCTCGCTCTTAGCGTTGCCTCAGACAACCACTCCCTGAAGGATCGGGCGATCCGTCTTCAAAGAGCGGGAATGTCCCCGAAGGAGATAGCGGCGCTTTGCGACACAACACCCAACACCGTGAGCGTCGCGCTCTCCACCGCGAAGCGTGAGAGCAAGGGCAAGAAGAAGTCCAAGTAGGAGCGCAATAGATGGCGAAGGCAAAGACAGAGACTGTCGATCCGGTGGTGAGCGAACTCTCTGCGATCAAGCAACTCTTGATGATCGCGCTCCTCCGAGACGGCGTTCAACAGAGGCACATCGCCAAAGCGCTTGGAGTGAGCAACGCCACGATCTCCCGCGCTTTGCCCAAGGGACTCCTGAAGGCGATCAAGAGCGCCGCAAACGGGGCGGAGGAGTGAGGTAGGCAATGGCTCACGCAGTGACGGACTTCCTATCGAACTCGAACGAACACATCATGGAGGCTGTCAACGCCATTAGGCGGTCAGCCGACGCTCGCGCGGTCTTTGTCGCCATTCACACAGGCAAGCGGGCGGTGAAATCGGTCCCCGAGTTGGCCAAGAGCACCGGACTCTCGGAGAAGGTGGTGCTCACGCACGGGAAGAAGTTCGCCAAACTTCACCTCATCGAGCAGATACGGGAGAATGGGCGGACGGCGTATCGAAAGAACCCATCGCTTCAAGCGAAGAAGGCGAAGATTCTCTCGCTCGCTGCGAGCAAGGCCAAGCGGGAGGCTTACCCGACAAAGCGGAATGCGTCGGTTTCCGTCACTGTGAACGGGCGCGGTTCATCTCGCCCAAAGGCTATCGCGCTCACCATAAACGACATCGACTCCTTCAAGTCCGTAAGGAAGGTGAAACCAGACGGATTCATTCCCCGCACGGTGTCCGAAGACCAGTTCAAGCGCGGAGTTCAAGCCATTCTCGGCGAACCCGGAGACTGGAGGGATTGGGGCGGTGAGATGTTCGACCTTTCCTCGACCCAGTTAGTCTATAAAGGCAAACGCATCGGCGCGGTATTCGCGTTCAAAGGTCCGGGAACGCGGGGGCCGCTCACGCCGAAGAAGATGGGAAAGAACGGGGACCAGATCGGGCGCATGTATAAGGGCGTGGGGCGGGTCTTCATCCTTCAGTACGGGGAGAGCGTAGAGGAGAGTGTCCGCCAGTTGATGCGAACCCATGCGGTGGAGAAGTCCGATGCCACCGGGGAGCCGATCTACCACGTTGTCATCGACGGTACCGACTCGCACCGTTTGTATCGCGCCTACTCCACCGAGTTCGCCAAGGCAGCGAAGAAGAAGGCGAAGAAGAAGGCCAAGCGATGAGCGTTACCCTCGCCGAGATCGGCCTCGTTGATTGGGCCAATACCGTCATTGGACTTGTCGGCCTTGGGGCCGCGGGGTTCGCATTGCTCCAGACCCGGCGCTCCAACAAGGCCGCGGCGGAGGCGAACACCATCAGCCGCGGAGCAAACGACCTCGCCGGGCAAGCCAACCGATACGCGGAGAAGGCCCTTCAACTCCAAGAGGAGGAGGGCCTCGTGCGGCTCGTGGTGAAGCCTCGCATGATGATCCTCGTTGGCGACGATGAAGACGACGACCGACGACCGCGCCCGGTGGTAGAGGTGGTAAACCTCAGCGCCTTCCCTGTGACCGTCACAGGCATTCATTGGAGGGCGGAGGGCGAGAAGGGGAAGCAATCGTTCTACTGGAAGAACCCGACCGTCGCCAACCCGTTCGGCCAACTCCCTGCCCGTCTCCCGCCCCGAGAGGCACTCACCGCGTTGGGCATCCCAACGAGTTTCAAGAGCCTTGACGACCTCGCCTCAATCACCGCCGCGGTCGCCTACACCGCGTGCGGTGAGGAGTTCGAGGGCATGACCGATCAATGGCGGGAAACGGTGGCAAAGATGGTGGCGGAGGGGAAATCCGTTGAGGCCGCGAAAAAATCCTGCCCCCCACCTCGCGGCCCGCTCGGTCTAGCCATTTTCTAGCCAAATGAAAACGGCCCCATAAAAGGGCCGTTTCAAGCGAGGCGGACGGGACTCGAACCCGCAACCACCGGATCGACAGTCCGGTACTCTAACCAATTGAGCTACCGCCCCAAACTTGTCGCTCGCTCCAGCCGCGGCGGCTAAAGCAGCCGAGAAATGTAGACTGTGGTCGGCCAGTGTCAAGTATTGAGCCGGGCTTGTGTTGCGTTCACCGCTCGCGGATCGCGAGAAACGCCTGCCCGCTCACACTTACTGGGCGAGCCGGATGTTATTGGTCTCCTGAATCTTGAACGGCTGCCCGTCGGGCGCGATGGTGCGGGCCTGCAGGAAGACCCACACGCACGCCGCCAGCAGCGCGAGCACCGCCACGAACAGAAGGCCGGTATAGACGTTCATCGATGCGCCGCGCTGGATCTGTCCGCCGGGCATCTGCATCCCAAACTGGCTCATGGTCAAGGTCTTTCAATCCGGCGGTCGGCCGGGAAGAGTCTGCGTGCGGGGGGGAGGGAGGGTTTGCCGCGTGCCGCGGGAACGCTTGCTTACCAGGTGAGGCGGCTGAGAACCATGTCGCCCGTCTGGACGGAGGTGGGCTTGCCATAGAGGTTCAGGCGGCCAACGGCCTGCCCGGGCTCGACGGACGTGATGACGACCGATCCGATGAAGGTGTCGCCGCCGCGAACGATGTGCAGCAGCGCATTGGGCTTGAGGCCCCGGTTCGCGCCCTCGGAGATCACAACAAGGTCGTCACCCGAGGGGCTCTTCATGATGTCCAGCACGCGCGCCCGGACGAGCGGCCCGGCGAGTTCCCGCGGCTCATCCGCCGAACCGCTGCTCCCGCCGCGCCCGGCGTTCTGCATCGCGAGCTTGGCCTCCTCAAGCTGCTCCTTGAGAGCACGCGAGTTCTGCTCGAGGACCTCGCGGGCGGACTCCAGATCGTTGATGCGGTCAACCAGGTCGATCTCGCGCTTGCTCGCCGCGAGCATCTCGTTGCGAAGCGAGGTGACTTCCTGGTGATAGTTCGTGATGACCGAGGCCTGGGTCTGCGTCGTCGCGCCCAGCTGAGCGATCTGGTTGCGGATCGATGCCACCTCGGAGGCGAGGGCCTCGCGCTGCGCGATCAGCTCGGTCCGCTCACGCTGGAGCTCGCTCACGTTGCGGGAGCGCTCGGCCAGCTCGGTCTGCAGCGTGCGGAACCGCTCCTCGGCGGTGACGCGCTCCTGGGCAAACTGGGCGACCTCGTTCTTCGCAGCCGATTCAGCCGCGATGCGCCCGGCGCGTTCACCGTTGAAGCTCTCCTTGATCGCGTTCGCGTTGGCGGCAAAGGCCATCGTCAACGCCGCGAGGAGAAGGCTGAGGATCGCACAGAACACCACCAGAATCTTCGTTACAGCGTGCACAGGAGTCTCCTGACATGTGCCTCCGCCCGGTCCATGGGCAGGGCCGATTGCTCAAAGTGTGTGACGGTCGTGCTCGGATGCTCTATCCGCTTGTGCCGCCGGAAGGTTCGATTCGAGTTCAAAAGTCCTTGAAGAGGGGGCGTGACGGGCGTCTGCCTGTCTGATCGGGGCGTGTTTGATACCCCAATCCGGACCGGCTGTCAACAAACCCCCGGGCCTAACCGTTGGGAAGAGGCATGTTGCCGGTGATCTTCGCGATCGCCGCCGCCGCCGCCACCCGAACACGACCCGACGGGTCGTCCAGCATCGGGGTGAGCGTCGCAAGGTTGTCGGTCCAGCCGGTATCGCCGAGCACGAGGGCGGCCTGCGCCCGCAGGACATCGCTGGGGTTTCCCTTATACAGCTCCGCGATGAACGAGCCTTGGCGATGGCCGAGCTTCGCCAGCGAGCCCGCCGCCGCAAGACGGATCTCCGCGGGCATGGGCTGCCGGTCGCGGTCCCACTCTGCGGTCAGGAACATCAGGCGATCCACGGAGCCCTTGTCCCCGATCTGCCCGACAATCTGCGCCGCAAGAGCCGTCGCCTCAAGATCCTCGGATCGAGCCGGGAAGAGCGCGGTGCGGATATCGATCAGCGCATCGTCATCGCCAAGCTTTGCCCGGGCTTCCGCGATCTGAAGCTCCATCATCCGGATCGCCCCCGGCGCAGCCTTGGAGAGGCCGCGGCGTTGGGCCTCGCGGAGCGGGCCAATGGCCGACTTCTCACCGAGCTCGCCCATGACAAACGCGGCCTGCGCCCGCACCTGCGGAGACGGATCGGTCAGCATCTCCGCCAGCGGTGTGGGATCGACAGGCCGATCGCAGCGCATCATCGCGTAGATGGCGTTCGCACGCACCTGCGGGAGCGGATCACTCAGCAGGGGCTGAAGAAGCGGACTGAGTTCGGTGAGCCGCGTCTTGCCGACGGCCATCGCGGCGATCGCCCGGACGCCGGGATTCGGGTCCGTCAGCCCCGCCGCCGCAAGAGGCTTCAGGCGGCTCGGCATCGCGATCAACGCCTCGATCGCGTTGGCCCGCTCCTCCGCCGAAGGGGCCGCCGCGGACACGGCGAGCATGTTGATGGCACGCTCGCGCAACTGGCCGATGGCCACATTATCCGCCCGGGAAGCGGGCGTGCCGGTCGAGGGTGTGCCGACCGGACGGATCGGCATCTCCTGCACAACCAAGTCGCTCTCCCGCGAAGCAGCGGGCTCCACGCGGTCGGCGGTGGCGGTGTTGTTGATCGACCTGCGGGCAAGCGGTGCCTGATACGGGCCAGAGCAGCCCGAGGCAGCGAGAATCGCGACGGCGCAAAGGGCTCGGCCGCACTGTGTAAATCCATCCGTGGTCATGTGTTCTCTCCTGAGCGACATCCGTGCCGCGAATCAGCCTTTGACGACCCGCCACATCCACCATACGCCCGCGGCGAGCAGGACCGCCCAAGCCCAGATGTCGCCGATGCGTCCATAAATCGTGGGCCTGCGGTTCGGCTCGATGGTCAGTTTAGCGGAAAGCACGCCGTCCGTGTTGACGGGGCCCTTCCCCGCCGGCCCGAGGTGGATGATCCGGCCGCGGGAGTCGATCGCCGCGGAGATCCCCGTGTTCACCGCACGCACCATCGGCACCGCGAGTTCGACGGTGCGCCACCTGGCGGCCTGAAGGTGCTGCTCGCGACCGCCCGTGAAGTGCCCGAACCAGCCGTCGTTGCTCAGGTTGAAGATGGCCACCGCGCGAAGACGCGGGCCATCGCACACCAGCCACCGGCAAAGCCCCGCACGGGTCCCCTCAAAGCAGATCGGCGTGGCGACATGAACCTCCTCCCCGGAGTTCGCCGCGGCATCGCCGGCGCGGACCGAGACGGGGAGGGTGGACGGCTTGGTGCCGGGCGTGAGGTTGAAGGCCATCCCGGCAGCGCCCAGGCTGACGATCTTCGCCTGAAGCGCCGGCCAGCGATACACATACGGGATCACCTCGCCAAAGGGAGTGAGATCCACCTTGTCGTAGCGTTCGGCCTGAACGCGACCGGAATCGATCAGAAACGCGCTGTTGTGCTCGATGCCGAAGTCCAGCCGATCCTCGCGCTCCCCGCGGAGACCGGGGGGCGGATCGGGCATCGCGATCGATCCGACGATCAACGGAATGCCGGTCTCCGCCTGGAGCTTGAGCAGGTCCTGCGCAAGCACGATGTAGGGACTTCGCTCGCCCGCGGCATACAGCCCGGGGTTGTTCGCTCTCCACGCCTCATCAAACTGATCGAGCAGCTCCGGGCTCAGCGAGATCCCGGGGAACATCGTCTCCGGCCACAGGATCACATCCGGCGGCGGACGGGTCGCCGCCGCCTGACGCGTCAGCTCAGCGAAGCGGCGCATGTCGGTCTGGCGATCCGTGATCGACCAGCCCATCTTGTTGCTCTGGGGGATGTTGGTCTGCACAACGGCCACATGCATGGCGATCGCATCCGCGCGCGGCGCGGACTGACGCAGACCGATCACGCTGGTGATGCACCAGACCACCGCGATGACCACCGCCGCCTGGCCGCCCCGTGCACGCGGCGCGCCGGACCACCCCGCCGCATCCGCCGCCGCGCCCGCCAACGCGTGCACCAGGAACGAAACAAAGTACGTGCCCAGAACGGCCGCCGGCGCAGCAAGCACCGCCGACTCAATCAAGGGGTGCCCGGCGAGGAACCACGCATAGCCGGTCAGGAGAATCTCGCCGCGAAGAATCTCCGATGCACCCAGCGCAAGCGGCGCAAGGAAACACATCGGGATGGGGACGATGCCGGTGGCGCGGCGACGGATCCGCGCAATGAGGTAGACCCCAAAGCCGGTGCACAGCGACATGTAGACGGCCAGGAACGGATACCCGAGCGTGGTCACTTCGATCAGCCAGCGTTCCTGAAAAAACCACAGGGGCAGGACGCCGATCGCCGCGAGCAGCGCACCCAGCAACGGCCGCTCCGCAGCGCGGCAACCCGCCCAGATCAGCGGGACGGGCGCGGCGAACGCCAAAAGCCACACATCCACCGGCGGGAATGCCAGCAGCGCAAGCAGCGCGTGAGCGAGGCCCGCGGCGACAAACTGCCACCAGACCCAGCCAGCGTTGCGTCGGCCTTGGGTTGATCCGGCCATGGGTCGATTCTTGGGATGCGTGCCTGGGTGTCAGCTCAGCGCCCGGAATAGTCGATGACGCGTGCAATCTCGCTGCGGAGATCGGCGCGGGAGACGACACGGTCAACCATGCCCGCCTGCAGCAGATACTCCGAACGCTGGAAGCCCTCGGGGAGGTCCTGCCGGATGGTCTGCTGGATCACACGGGGGCCTGCGAAGCCGATCAGGGCCTTGGGCTCGGCGAGGATGACATCGCCCAGCATCGCGAAGCTCGCCGTGACGCCGCCCGTCGTCGGGTCGGTCAGCACGCTGATGAACAGCCCGCCCGCATCATCCAGCCGCGCAAGCGCGGCGGAAGTCTTGGCCATCTGCATCAGCGAAAGCCCCGCCTCCTGCATGCGCGCACCCCCCGATCCGCTGACGATCACGATGGGCAGGTTCCGCGAGGTGGCGGTCTCGATCGCACGCGTCACCGTCTCGCCCACCACGCTCCCCATCGAGCCCATCATGAACGACAGGTCGAGAACGCACAGCATCGCGGCGCGGCCCTTGACGAAGGCCGTTCCGGCGACAACCGCATCGACCTGCCCGGTCTTGATCTGCTCCGCAAGGATGCGGTCCGTGTAGGGCTTGAGGTCGCGGAACGTCAGCGGATCCGTCGGCACGAGGTTGGTGAACATCGCCTCGAACGAGCCGGGGTCGGCAAGCTGCTTGATCCGCTCCGTCGCCCCGATGCGGTAGTGGTGCGTGCACTCGGGGCAGACGTGGAGGTTGGCCTCCATCTGCTTGCGATAGATCATCTGCTCGCAGCCGGGGCAGCGGAGCCAGAGTCCCTCAGGAATCGAGCTCTTCCGCGGCGTCTGCGCCTTGAGCTCGTTCCAGGTCTTCGCCGGGGCTTGTGTCATTCTCAACCGTTCCTTGGTCTGCCGGGGGGCCACGCGAACACCATGCGAGCCGGCGTCAGGGTTTCAGGCAGCGGATGCGGCGGGCGCGGGTTCGGCCGGACGCAGACGCGGGTCATTCTTGTCGATCTCGTACCACTCGGGTGTCATCGTCGGCCCGGAAAGTTTCCAGGCCTCGTTCAGCGAAACGCCCTTGAGGCGGCACCGCAGCACGCCAAGGGCAAACGGACGGAGCACGATGCAGATGCGCGAGCCCGCGCGGGCCTTGGAGACCGCCCGGGCAACCGCCGGGAGCAGGCGGCCCTGCAGCGAGTCGATCGTCTCCCCCTCGGGAGGAGTCACGCTCAGCACATCCTCCGTGAACTGCCCCCACGCGCGGGGGTACCGGTCCTCCAGGTCCTCCTGCCGCATCCCCTCCCACAGCCCCACGTGAGGCTCGGCAAGCTCGGGCATCGCGTGGATGCGGGCAGCAAGTCGGCGTCCCGCCGAGGCCACCAGCTTGGCGGTCTCGACCGACGCCTCATCCGGGGCACAGATCACATTCGCCAGCGTGACCTGCCCAAGCGATCGGATCAAGGTCTCGATCTCGGCGCGGCCGCAATCGCTGAGCGGCAGATCGCAGGCGCCTTGAAGTCGGCCCCCCCCATCCCAGCACGTCGGTCCCGTGCGGATCAACAGCAAGCGAATCGCAGCATCCTTGGCCATGAAGTCGCCTCATCTACCCCGCCCGAAATCGCCCTCGCCCGCACCCGAAACGCATACGGGGTCAGCGGCCTCTGCTCTGCGGCGGCCCGGGGGTAGTCGGGGCTCGCCGCCGTGCTTCGGATCGCCCGAAGCGAGAGGCAGTCTATCAACACTGATCGGCGTGGCCAAGCTATCCACACGAGTCTCAGGGTCCGATATCCTATCGAAACGCCAACAAACCAACCTGAATTGGCGGTGCACCTTCCCATCGCCCGGCCAATACTGGCCAACATCACGGCGTCACCCGGCCGCGAAGTGCCCGGATAACGTCCGGCCGATCGCTCGCCGGCTTCCCAAAGATCGCCGAAGCCGCCACCACCACATCGCACCCCGCATCCAGACACGCCTGAACATTCTGCGGACCGATGCCCCCATCCATCTGAACCCGCTGCGTCGGCAGAACGACCTCCGCCAGCGCCCGCGTCTTCTCCAGCACCCCCGGAATGAATGCCTGGCCCGAGAACCCGGGGTTCACCGACATCACCAGAAGCAGATCAAACGACTCAGCATGCTCAACCGCGGCATCCACCCCCGTCGGCGGGTTGATCGCCAGGCCCACGGTCACACCCAGCTCCCGCACCTGCGCCGCCACCGAGTCCAGCTCCCCCTCCGGCACCACCTCCACGTGGAACGTGATGTGGTTCGCCCCCGCCGCGGCGAACGCCCGGGCATGCGGCAACGGATCCGTCACCATCAGGTGCACATCCAGAAACGCCCGCGGGAATGCCCGCCGCAGCCCCTTGCACATGTCCGGCCCCATCGTGAGGTTCGGGACAAAGTGCCCATCCATGACATCCAGGTGCAGCAGATCCGCCGCCCCCTCATCAATCACCGCCTCGCCCGCGGCAACAGGGCTGAGCACCGAGGCGCAGTCTTCCCCCATCCTGGCAAAGTCCGCCGACAGAATCGAGGGCGCGATCAGGGGCAGCCGACGGGGATTGGTGAACAGGTTCCGCATCGCCCGCATGGTACTTGGGCCGCGGGTGGGGAGCGCAGACCGGCGTTCCTAAACTGCCCACATGCCCACACTCGAAGCCCTCCGAGCCAAACTCCAGCCCGTTGACCAGGCCCATGTCCTGAACTTCTGGGACAAGCTCTCCCAACCCGAGCGTGATGCCCTCACCAACCAGGTCGAGTCCATCGACTGGGCCGCCATGCCCCGCCTCATCGAGCAGTACGTCCGCAACAAGCCCTCCTTCACGCTGCCCCCCGAGGTCCAGCCCGCCCCCTACTACCCCGTCGATCCCACCGCCCCCTTCCGCCCATGGAACCGCGCTGCCGCAATGTCCACCGGCGAAGCCATGCTCCGCGCCGGCCAGGTCGCCGCGTTCGTCGTCGCCGGTGGCCAGGGCTCGCGCCTCGGCTACGAAGGCCCCAAGGGCTGCTTCCCCGCCGGCGCAGTCACCGGCAAACCCCTCTTCGCCATGTTCGCCGATGCCATCCTCGGCGCGTACGACCGCTACGGCGTGCACGTCCCCTGGTACATCATGACCAGCCCGCTGAACCATGATGCCACGCTCGAGTTCTTCGCCGCGCACCACTTCTTCGGCCTCCCCCGCAACTCCGTCAGCTTCTTCATGCAGGGCGTCATGCCCTCGATGGACATCGCCACCGGCAAGGTCCTCATGTGCAGCAAGGGCGAGATTGCGACCAACCCCGATGGCCACGGCGGCTCGCTCCGCGGCTTGCACGCCTCTGGCGCGCTCGATGACATGAAGCAGCGCGGCATCTCCGCCATCTCCTATTTCCAGGTTGACAACCCCACCGTCAACCTCCTCGACCCCGTCTTCCTCGGCCTCCACGCGGGCGCGGCCGGGGGCTCCTCCGCCCAGATGTCCAGCAAGATGATCCCCAAGGCCTACGCCGAAGAGAAGCTCGGCCTCTTCTGCGCCCACGGCGCAGGCCCGCGCAAAGGCCGCACCGAGATCGTCGAATATTCTGATCTCCCGATGGACATGCAGCGTACAACCCTCCCCGACGGCCGCCTGCGCTTCCTCGCCGGCTCGATCGCCGTCCACATCCTCGGCCGCGACTTCGTCGAGAAGCTCAACACCGATGCCGCCTTCGACCTCCCCTGGCACCGCGCTGAGAAGAAGATCCCCTGCATCGACCCCGCCACCGGCGAGCCCATCAAGCCCGCCGCCAACAACGGCGTGAAACTCGAACGCTTCGTCTTCGATGCCCTCCCGCTCTGCGAGCAATCCATCGTCCTCGAGACCGACCGCATCGAGGAGTTCGCGCCGATCAAGAACGCCGAGGGTCAGGACAGCCCGCAATCCTCGCGCGAGATCCAGACCGAACGCGCAGCGCGGTGGCTGGAGTTCTGCGGCGTCGCCGTCCCCCGCACGCCCGACGGCAAGCCCAACTGCGTGCTGGAAATCTCCGCTCGCACCGCCAGCACCCGCGAAGAACTCAAGGCAGCCGGCAAGCTGCCGCGAGCGATCGAGCGCGGGCAGAAACTGGCGATGTGACCTACTCGACGGACCGCGCGATCGCCTTCGCTTTCTCAAGCACCGCTTCGGCATACTCCCGCTTCACCGTCGGAAACTGCGCCAGGAAGTACTCGAGGTTGTACCCCTGCAGCAAGTGATCAAACAGCGACTCCACCGGCACACGCGTCCCCGTGAAGCACGGTGTTCCGCCGAGAATCCCGGGATTGGTCTGCACCGGTTCCATATCCAAAGTGTACACGCCCTGCCCGGTTGGCTCATCGCCCGAGCGCTTACGCTCTCCTGATGATCGAACGCTTCGCCAAACTCCCCGCCTCGCTCGAAGCCAAAGCCCGCCGCGTCAAGCTCGGGCCGACGGAAGTTCCCGCGCTCCTCGCCCACCCCGACTGGTCCACCCCCGCACCCGTCTGCATCTGGATGCACGGCCGCACCGTCACAAAGGAGCTCGATGCCGGCCGCTACGTCCGCTGGCTCAAGGCCGGGATCGCTGCATGCGCCATCGACCTCCCCGGGCACGGCGAGCGACTCGACCCCGACTTCCACTCCCCAAAACGCACGCTCGACCTGCTCGATGCGGCCATCCCGGAGGTCGATCACGTGGTCGAGGCGCTGGCCGATCCTGTCTTCGGCGGCGTGTTCGACCTTGACCGCATGGGGATCGGCGGCATGTCCGCCGGCGGAATGGTCACGCTCCGCCGTCTCTGCGACCCGCACCCCTTCATCTGCGCCGCTGTCGAAGGCACCACCGGCGACCTCGCTTCCCTCTACTTCGCGCGATCCCAGAACCCCGCCCCCACCACCACCCCCCCCACAGCCTCGTGGCCCGTCGCCCACGATCCTGCCCGCGTCGCGCGCGTCGATCCGATGCAGCACCTTGGAGGTTGGCGTCCGATCCCACTGCTGGCCCTGCACTCCGAGAAGGATGAACTCGTCCCCATCGCCACCCAGCGCACCTTCATCGATGCCCTCCGCGCCCGCTACGCCGCGGCGGGCGCAGACCCCAAAACCATCGAACTCCACACCTGGCCCGAAACCGGCGCACCCCAGGAACACGCCGGCTTCGGGCGGTTCGGGAACGATGCGAAGAATCTGCAGACGGAGTTTCTCGTGCGGCATCTGCGGTCGTGAAGGCAGTTCTTCGCCCCAACGGGGCGTCGGCGTGTAGCCACGGTCAAGGTTCGCGAAGCGAACCGCCGACCGTGGAGAGCGGACTCGCTCCGATTTTTCCTCCCTGACTTACCCGCCCCGGCAGGGGCGGAGGAATCTCATGCAGCTGCTCGATGAGCACAGCGGAGCATCGGCTCGCGCCATTTCGTCGCGAACACGATGTGGAACAGCGTATTCGAACAGTTCTCGGCATGACGCTCATTCCTTCGCCCCATCCGGGGCGAGATTCTGAATACGGCTTTCCACGGTCTGCGCATCGCTGCGCGATGCTGGACCGTGGCTACAGCCCGGCGTCCCTTCGGGACGTAAGGCAGAGAAGGTGATGGGAATCGTTGATCGAAATCTCTTCCGTCCCTTTGCCGTGTTGGGCGCGGCGGCGGCGTGATCTACGCGTGAAGCAAGCAGTCGCCTGCCCAACCTCACCCCTCCACCCTCCCCTCCACCGCATACCCCGCTCCAAGCGCGAAGTGCACGTTCAGCAGCGCATCAATCGTCGCCGCGATGCCCTCCGGCGATGCATCCGCCATCCGGTACAGCCCCTCCTCGATCCGCTCCAGCCCCAGCGCTTCCGCGGCGTGCGGCGGAAGTTCCTCCAGCAGCAGGTTGAGCCGATCCCGCATCACCTGGATCGTTACTTTCCTCGCCGCCCATCCCCCCTCCGTCGCCGCGCCGGGCGCTGAGGCCTCGAGGTGAACCCACCCATCGTCGCCCCCCGCCCCCCCCGCCCCCCGCTTGCCGCGTGGTGCCGGCGCACAATCTCCGCGATCGCCGCCGCGGCGGAATCGAACCCGCCGCCGGGATGCCGCACGGGCTCTTGGGCGGGTTTCGCCATCGCACTCAGGATTCGGTTCATCCAGCGCATGTGTAATACGGATCGTCGGTGAATCTTCGGCTCGCGGCATGTGACCGGCTTGAGCCGATTGAAGAAAGGGAGAAACCGGAAGGCGGTAGGGAAGTCAGGAGGAAAGGCACGTTGCCCCCTCCGGCGGCTGCGCCGCCACCTCCCCCGCCGGGGGAGGAGCTGATGTGCCCGACGCACGGGGTTCGAAGGTGCAACGGCACGGACACCCGGAGTGGCCGGGTGGTCAAGCAGCGAAGTGCACAGAGGAGTGGAGCGAGAGTTGCCCGCATTGGGAAGACTATCCGGAGAGGGCGAGGCCGGCAGCGCTGAGGAGGGAAGCGGGCCGGGCGGCGGGGCGGTGTTGAGCGGCCGCGGTTTCGCGGAGGCGCGAGGGGCCGAAGGCGAGGATGGCCGCGGCGTGGGGCGCGAAGGCGGGGTCGAAGCGCGGGTCGGATGCGACTGAGAGGGGCGCGGTGTTGAGCGCGGGGAGGGAGTCGAGGGTGGGCGGGAAGGCGACGGGGTTGTCGCCCGGGTTTGCGGCGGCGGTGGAGCGGACCGCGTCGAGGAGGGAATCGAGTTCGGCGCGGGTGGGCAGGGAGACGGGAGCGGAAGCACACTGTGCCCCCGCTGTCACGCTTCGCGCCCCTCCCCCCCCCGCGACTTCTTCCCCGCCGGGGGCGGGGGAGGAGGCTTCGCCGTCACTTTGCGCGGGTGCGAGCGCGGTGGGTGCGGTCTGTGGGGCGTGCTCAACGCGAGGCGGAGCGAGCGGGTTGCGCTGGGTTGCCACGCTGTTCGATTGCACAGGGAGGACTGCCCCGGTTTGAGCGCTGGGCGATGGCTGCGACGGAGGCTGACTTGTCGGTGGAGGCGCTGGCACCTGCGGCAGCGCGGGTGATTCGGAGTTCGCCGGGCGGCGCTGTGCCGCGACTCTGTCGAGGTGGGCGAGACGGTCGAGCTGGGAGAGGTAGCGGAGCGCGGTGGTCGCGGCCTGGCGGCGGCCCTCGGACGCCTGGCCCGGGCGCATGAGGGAGCAGAGCGTCTCGATGGCGAGGGCGCGGAAGGAGGCGAGGGAATCGGCATCTGTCCCGCCGGCTGGCGGGGCAGAGGGAGTGGTGGGCTGAACGCTGACACCGTGCATGGCGAAAATATAACGAAGACCGTACTTGTCGTCAAGTTTCTGTTTGGCATTTTCTGAAGTTGCCGTAACCATTGACACATCATGGACTTGCGAGCGGACTGCGGCGTTGTTTCTCGGGATAGGCCCTTCCGCTACCCTGTGCCCATGCTCGGGCGACTCTACCCACTCCGCGGCCTGCCGCGCCAAGGCCAGATCTGGTCGTGGATCTCCTTCGATGTCGCCAACCAGTCCTTCACGCTGCTCATCAACACGCTTCTGTTCTCGATCTTCTTCACGCAGGTCGTCGTCACCGACCCCGCCATGCGCAACACGTGGTGGAATATCACCTACGCGACCAGCATGCT
Organism: Planctomycetota bacterium; assembly: GCA_023432465.1. GTDB lineage: Bacteria > Planctomycetota > Phycisphaerae > Phycisphaerales > UBA1924 > JAHBXL01. The sequence continues at coordinate 27,527 of JAEYUO010000003.1, forward strand.
CCTGACGGTCATCCTCTCCCCAATCTTCGGCGCGATGTCGGATGCCCGGGCCTGGAAGAAGGAGTGCCTTGTCGTCTCCGGCCTCACCTGCGGCATCCTCACGTGCTGCTTCGGGTTCATCCAGCCCAGCCAGCTCTGGCTCGCGCTGTTGCTCTACATCCCCGCGAACCTCGCGTACTCGATCGGCGAGAACTTCCTTGGCTCCTTCCTGCCGGAGCTCTCCCCGCGCGAAGCCTTCGGCCGCGTCTCCGGCTTCTCCTGGGGAATCGCGTACTTCGCCGCGCTCATCATCCTCCTGCTCACCGCGGCGGTGATGATCAACTGGAAGCTTGAAGACCCGAACCAGTGGCGGCCGTTCTTTGTGGCCGCGGGCGTGTGGTTCATCGTGTTCGCGATTCCGACGCTGGTCTTCCTGCGCGAGCAGTCCGAGCCGCCCGCCGCGCCGAGGGTGAACGTCATCAAGGTCGCCTTCCTGCGGATCTCCGAATCGATCCGGAATGTCGGCGGGTTCCGCGATCTGTCCACCCTGCTCATCGCCTCGCTCTTCTACGGCACGGGCATGAGCGTGGTCGTGTTCTTCGCCAGCATCATCGCGCAGGACTTCGGCTTCACCGGCGGCAAGCTCGTCGCCTTTGTCGCCGTGATCACCGTCTCGGGCGTTGTGGGAACGCTGATCCCGATGTTGATCCAGGACAGGTGGGGACACAAGAAGACCACGCTCTCGCTCCTGGGCCTGTGGATGTTCACAACGCTGGCCCTGGCGTTCTATGCCTGGATGCGCACCCGCGTCGCCGACCCCGCCGCCTATCCCATCTGGCCGATGTGGGTCCTGGGCAACCTGCTGGGCTTCGGCCTCGGCTCGCTCGGCTCGGCCAACCGCGCCTTTGTCGGCTTCCTCACGCCCGTCTCGCGCACCGGCGAGGTTTTCGGCCTGTGGGGGCTGGTCTTCAAGTTCTCCGCCGTCTGCACGATCCCGTTCGGCATCGCCAAGGACAAGCTCGGCACGCCCGCCGCGCTCCTCGTGCTGTTTGCGTTCATTGTGGTCGGTCTGGTGATCACGCTGTTCATTGATGAACGCCGCGGCCGCGATGCGGCGCGAGTCCTTGATGGCGAGACCGATGACACCGTCCCGCCCCCGCCGGCTCACGGCCCGCTGCTCAGCCCCGTCGCGACCGCACAATCCCCCGCCGCTCCCTAGGCTTTCCGCATGCAACCCGTTGCCCCCGCTCAACCTGTGTCTCGCGTCCCCAGCCCCGCCGGTCGCTTCGGCGCCTTCGGCGGCTCGTACGTCCCCGAAACGCTCATCGCCGCGCTCGATCAGCTCCGCGCCCAGTACGATGCCGTGCGGAACGATGCGAGCTTCTGGAGCGAACTCGAAGGCCTCATGCGTACGTTTGTCGGGCGGCCGACCCCGCTGTACTTTGCCTCGCGACTGACCGCGGCGGCGCGCGAGCGTGCCAAGCCCGGCGCGGGGGCGAGTGTCTGGCTGAAGCGCGAGGACCTCGCGCACACCGGCGCGCACAAGATCAACAACACCCTCGGCCAGGCGCTGCTCACCATCCGCATGGGCAAGAAGCGCATCATCGCCGAGACCGGCGCGGGCCAGCATGGCGTGGCGAGCGCAACCGCCGCCGCGCACTTCGGGCTTTCGTGCGATGTGTACATGGGGGCGGAGGATGTGCGGCGGCAGCGGTTGAATGTCGTCCGCATGAAACTGCTGGGCGCGCGCGTGGTCGAAGTCGAGGCGGGCTCGCGCACGCTCAAGGATGCGACCAACGAGGCGATGCGCGACTGGATGGGCTCGGTCGAGCACACGCACTACATCATCGGCTCGGTCGTCGGCCCGCACCCCTTCCCGATGATCGTGCGGGATTTCCAGTCCGTCATCGGCCGCGAGTGCCGCTCGCAGTGCCTTCAGACTCTCGGGCGTCTGCCTGATGCGGTCGTCGCGTGCGTCGGCGGCGGCTCCAACGCCGCGGGGATCTTCTACCCCTTCATCGATGATGCGGGTGTCGCGCTGGTCGGCGTCGAGGCGGGCGGCCGCGGGAGCACGCCGGGCCAGCACGCCGCGCCGCTGTCGTTCGGTTCGCCCGGCATCCTGCACGGCTCCTTGAGCTACGTCCTGCAGGATGGCAACGGCCAGACCGCCGATGTGCACTCCTGCTCGGCGGGCCTCGACTATCCCGGTGTCGGGCCCGAGCACTCGTACTGGAAGGATGCGGGCCGCGTCGGCTATACCGCGGCGACCGATGCCGAAGCGCTCGCGGCGTTCCAGTTGCTTGCGAGGACCGAAGGGATCATCCCCGCGCTGGAATCGAGCCACGCCATCCACGAGGCGGTGCGGCTGGCGGGGACGTTGCGCGCGGACCAGCACGTGGTGGTGAACCTGTCGGGCCGGGGGGATAAGGATGTGGATGAGGCGGTGCGGCTGATCGGGCTGAAGTGATCAACGCCCGGATGCGCCGATGCGGCGGCGCAGGAAAATGAGCGCGGCGAGGCGAACGGCCCACGTCGCGGCCTCCGCCGCCGTGTGGAGCGCGAGCTTGATGCGGAGCCGCTTGAGCGAGGGGTCATCGGGATCGACACGCAGCGCCTGCGCGACCCAGTACCGCGCACGCTTCCACTGGCGGTCGTAGACATAGGCGACGGCCATGTTGTGCATCGCCGGGACGAACCGCGGATCGCACTTGAGGATCCGCTTGCAGATCTCAAGGCCGGCCGAGCGGTCGCCGAGGGTGAAGCACGCGACGGACAGGTGGTGCATCGCGGGGATGTGCGTGGGGAGGTGGCGTGAGACGATGCCGAGCACTTCGCGTGCTTCCGCCGCCATGCCCGCATCGAGCAGGCCGATGCCAAGGTCCTCGGCCTCGTGGTCGGCGAATCGCTCGGGTCGCTGGCGCCAGGCCTCAAGGTCATCGCGCAGCAGTTCGCGGGCCGCGGCGGTATCGGGGCGGGAACCGCGGGAGAGCATGGTCGCGGCGAGGCGGCGGCGCACGCCGGGGAACTCGGGCTCAAGGCGGAGGACGACGCTGTACTGCTCGGCGGCTTCATCGGCCCTGCCCATGCGGAGGGAGAGGTCGGCGAGCTGGAAGTGGGCATCCGCGTTGTCGGGCTCCATCTCCAGTACGCGGCGGAACTTCTCCTCTGCCTCCTGCACGCGGTTCATGCGGATGAGCAGGATGCCCAGATCAAGCAGTGTCTCGATATCGCCCGGATCCTGTCGGAGCTCGCGCAGGAAGAGCTGGCGGGCACGTTCGAGCCTGCCGGAAGAGGCGTAGGCCTGCGCGAGGCGGGCGTGAACACCGGGGAGGCGGGGGTCGAGATGCGCGGCCTCGCGGAGGCACCACAATGCGCGGTCGGACTGGCCGCGGGAGAGGAGCGAATCCGCGAGGCAGGCGTGGGCGAGCGCGTTGCGCGGATCGACCTGCTGGGCGAGGTAGAACATCACCTCGGCCTGATCGTGATCGCCAAGGCGCGAGAAGGCTTCGATGCGGTGGACGTAGGACATCGCGTTCTTGGGGTCGGCACGCTGGGCCCGCTCGAACCACGCGATCGCGCCGCGAGGATCATCGGCGCGGAGGAGGTTGACCCCGGCGCACAGGGCCGAGTGCGGATCGCCATCATCAAGGTCGTGGCATGCGCTGAAGGCGGAGGAGGCGTCCTGGAAGCGTCCCGCGGCCTCGAGCGTGAGGCCGAGGTTGAAGTGCCACTCGGCGCGGTGGGGATTGAGTTCGAGCGCACGACGAAGCTCGGACTCCGCCTCTTCCCAGCGGCCGTCCTGGAACGCCTCGTGGGCGCGTTCGACGTGTTCTTCTGCCTCGAACCAATCGTTCACGGCGTGATTCCGGACCGGGTGGTGCAACCCGGCGTGCTCTGAGAGGTTATTCGGCGCGTCGAGCGCATTCAATTGAAGAAGTGCCCCTAGGATCGGCCGATCGCACCTCGCCAGGCATGAACACGCGACTCTCCAGGCTGTGCCGGTATGCCGCTCCCGCCGCGGGGCTGGCGTTGCTGTGCGCGCAGACGGGGGGAGAACCACCGGCGGAAGCAACGCCCGCTCCGGCGCAGCCGGAGCCTGCGCTCCCGGAGACGCCAGCGCCGCCAACGGATGCGCCCCCTGCCGCTTCGCCGGTTTTGCCTCCCGGCCTGTCCTCGGCGGATGTCATGACCTTGCGGGACCCCACGGCTGATGAAGCGACGAGGGCCGCGGCGGCGGTGCGGGCGCTGGCATCAACGGACCCGGAAGTCCGGGAGGCGCTGACGTGGCTGATGCGGGCGGAGGGTGGCCAGCCGGAGGCGATGCAGGCGATTCTGGAGGCGGCCGCGGGAACGGCGAACCTGCCTGCCTGGATGCTGGAGCCCTGCCGGGAGCTTGCGATTCACCCCCAGACGCCCGCGGCACGAAGGACGCAGGCGATCCAGGCGATCGGCTCGATTCGGACGCGGGAGGCGGTGAGGACGCTGATCGCGTGGCTGGATGAAGCTGCGCAGCCGGAGCTGCGGGAACTGCGGGAGCACACATCGCGGGCGCTTGTCCGCCAGACCGGACGGCACGACCTTGGCGCGGATGCTCGGCGGTGGCGCGAGTGGTTCGCGCAGATCGAGTGGCTGCCCGAGCTGGAGTGGCGCACGTTGCTGTCGCAGAACCTGGCAGCGGCGGCGGACAGGGCGACGCGCGAGCGTGACCGGAGCACGTCGATGCTCCTGGACTCGCTGCGGGAGCGATTCCAGGACGGCCAGACATCGCAGCAGCGTTCGGCGATGCTGGTGCAGTTCCTCCGGCACGAGGTGTCGGCGATTCGCCGGCTCGGGATCCAACTGACGCGGCAGGAGCTGGCCAACGCGCGGTCGCTGGAACCGACGGTCGCGCGGGCGGCCGAGGCATTGCTGGGGGATCCATCTCGGGAGTTCCGCCGGCAGGCCGCGGAGCTGCTGGGGATCCTGTCGCCGACGGATGGGGGGCAGGCGATCGCCGCCGCGCTGGTTCAGGAGGAGGACCCTGATGTGGTTGCGCCGCTGCTTCGTTCGGCGGCGAGAAACCCTTCGCCGGAACTGGCGAGCGTTGTGGTGCGGTGGCTGGGCGGGCCGGAAACGTGCCGCGAGCCTGCGCTTGGGGCGGCGGCCGCGCTGTACGCGGCGGGGCACCTGACCGAGCCGCAGGACCTTCGGACACTTCGCGATGCGCTTCGGGACATTCCGATTGATGATCTTTCGCCGGGGACGAACGGCACACTCGCGATGTACTACACGCTCGGGGATGAATCGGACCGGGCGAAGGTGCGGGAACTGCTGACCGCCAGCGACCCCGTGCGTCGCCGCTCGGCGGCGGACCTTCTGGCAAATGACCCGCTTGCGACGGATGCGATTATCTCCGCCGCGATGAATGACCCGATGCTGTTGAAGGCGGCAGCGCGGGCGGTCGCGCTGCACCGGTCAACGATCGACGGGTATGAGGCGGTTTCGCGGCTGCCCGCATCGAGCGATGCGGCGCGGCGGGAGGTCATGTTGGAAGTCGCTTCGGAGCTGCCGCCGCGGGACCTGCTGGCGGCCGCGCTGAACGCAGATGATGCGACGTATCGGGAGGCGATCCTGTCGCGATTGACGGACACGCAGGAACTCCAGGCGTTTGGGATCTGGCGGAGCATGCGCCAGACTCCGCACCCGGCGGTGATCTCCGGGTTGCTGCTGCTGTGCAGCACACGGCTGGAGCTGGGGCAACCCGCGGGCGCGCTGGAGGTGCTCACGGATCTGCAGCCGATTGCGCCGCTGATCGATGCGGAGGAGTACGAGGGGCTGCGGACGGTTGCGCTGCTGTGGCTGAACCGGATCGATGAAGCAATCCAGGGGCGGGGTTCGGTGGACGCGTGGCTGGACGGCCTGGAACGGGCGATCCGGTTGCCGCACGCGACCGATATCGCCGTCGCGATTGATGCGCGGTTTGCATCGCTCAACGGCGAGCACGCAGCGCGGCTGCGGGAGTTGAGAAGCCGGATTCCGAAGGGGTGAGCGGGGCTCAATCCGCGCGGGCGGGGCGGATGAGTTCGAGCATGCCGCGGACGGCGAGGGGCGAGCGTCGCTGCGTTTCGACAGCGGCGACCGATGGAAGCGAGGCGAGCGCCTCCTGAGCCGTGTCGAAGCCTTGCGATGGGTCGAGGGCGCGATCGAACCACGCATCCCAGCGGCGGTCGAGGCGCTTGATGAGGCGTCCGGCGGGGATCAGGGGTTCCTCGCACCGCAGGCCGGTGAGCAGCTGATACCCGATCTCGGCGACCGACCGGACCTCGTCTCGGGCGACCTCGGCATCGAAACCGCTGTCGCCGCGGAGGGCACGGCGGAGGCCGTAGAGCTCGACGATCAGGCGGCCGTGGCGATCGACAAGGAGCTCGGTGAGGTCGATGGAGCCGTGGCACTGGCGACGGCCGTGGGCATACCCGACGCCTTGGAAGATCTGGGTGAGCGCGGGCTCGATCTCAAACGGGCTGAGCTGGCCGCCCTTCTCGCGGAGGAGGCGACCAAGGGTGCGCACGCCATCGGCATCGCCGGTGAAGGGGCAGATGACCCAGGGGGTGCTGGTCTGGTCGAGGGCGACCTGCTCGATGCCGAGCAGGTGGGGCTCATCGAGCGTGGAGAGCTGGTCCACGGCGGCCAGGAATCGGCGCTGGTCGAAGCGACTCTGGAGCGAGGGGAATCGATAGGCGACGTGGCTGCTGTTGTCGGACTCGTGGAGCGCGAGCCAGCGGTGCGCAACGGCACAGGGCTCCAGCGCGCGGATCAACGCGTAGGGTCCGAGCATCGGTCGTTGGTGTTGGTCCAACATTCAGGAACTGCCGGCAATCCGGCCTCCGGCGCAGCGGCTGTGCTGCGACCACCCCACCCCACCCCACCCCCCACACCACCCCGCCGAGACCCGCCACCACAGCGGGCCATCGCCGACCTGCGTTTATCGGCAGGGTGACGGATGGGCGGCTAGTTTAGGCGAGTGTCTCCCCCACTGCAATCAGAACACGAACATTGTCCGCACGATCTGGTCCGAATGGTCGGCTCCTGTTCACTCCGGGGGAGCGGCCCGGTCGTCGCGAAGCTCCCGCATCCGCCGGAGGGTGTCGTCGAGCTGCTTTTTGAGGAGGCGGACGCGAAGCAGCGACCGGACCCGGGTGAGCAACTCGAGCTTGTTGACCGGCTTGGTGAGGAAGTCATCGGCCCCTGATTCGACAGCACGCTCGACATCGCCGACCTCGTTGAGGGCGGTGACCATGATGATGGGGATGTCCCGCGTGGCCGGGGAGCTCTTGAGCTTGGCACAGAGCTGGAAGCCGCTCATTCGCGGCATCATGACGTCGAGGAGGATGATGTCCGGGGGCTCGCGATCGATGGCTTCGAGGGCCTCGACGCCGTCACGGGCGGTGAGAATGGGGCAGTCCAGGTCGTCCAGGTAGGCGTTGAGCAGTTCAAGGTTCTGGGCGTTGTCATCGACGAGCAGCACCGTGCCGCTGATGGGCAGGGCGAGGTCGGATGCCTCGGGGGAGGCGCGGGGCGGTTGAATATTCGGATTGGGCGACTCTGTCATGATGCGGGCATGGTACGCGGGAAGGTCCGCGGATAGGGGAGCGAGCGGAGGGACTGCCCGGGAATCACCGGTATCATCGCCGGTGGGAGTTGTCTGAAGCATGTGCTCGGATGCGACCGATGAAGGGGCTCTTGTCCGCGACGACAAGCCACCAAGGAGGGCTCCCTGAATGCTCACGGCAGGTGTACGGCCGCGGTTTTTCGTTGCGATTTCGTTCGTTGCGGCCACCCTGGCGCTGTGCGCCGGCGTGTTTGCTCAGGGCTCGCTGGAGAGCCGCATCCGCGGCGCGCTGGACAAGGCGAGGCTGGGGAAGGCCTCGGTGGGGATCTGCGTGGTGGATGCGAGCACCGGGCGAGAGCTGGTGTCGATCTCATCGGAGGGGCAGAGCGGCGAATCGCTGATCCCCGCATCGAACCTGAAGCTGCTGACCACGGGCGCAGCGCTCGTGACAGTGGGACCTGAGTTTGAGTTCCGGACGCAGTTCGTCGTTGCCGGCGACCAAGTGTTCATCGAGGGCGCGGGGGACCCCGCGCTTGCGGACCCTGAGCTGCTTGCGCGGATGAAGACGAGCGTCGAGCAGTTCCTGGACCGGCTGGCGGATTCGATCGCCGGCGCCGGCTCGGCGGAGATCCGCGAGGTGGTTCTGGATGACCGCATCTTCGACCGGGAGTTCGTGCACCCGATGTGGCCGGTGGATCAACTGAACCGGGCGTACTGCGCGCCGGTGCAGGGCGTGAACTTCCATGCGAACATCCTGCGCGTGTTCCCGCAGCCGGGAGGCCGGGCGGGGGATCCGCCTTCGGTGCGGACGGAGCCCGCGGCGGCGTGGATCGAGTTTGATCGGCAGCGGGCGCGGACGGTGCGCGAGGGGAGCACGCAGGTGTGGATCGAGCATGGCTCGAACACATTCCGCTACGGCCTGCACGGGAGCGTCCGCAACGCGCCGACCGAGCCGGTGAGCGTTTCGGTGAAGGATCCGGCGGCGGTGTTCGCTCGTCTGCTTGCGGACCGGATCGGCACGCGGCTGAAGTGTCCATCGCCGACGGTACGACTGGCGGCGGCGGATGAGCCGGTCGGGTCGTCGCGGAGCGGGGCGGTTGTCGCGGCAATCGTTCGCACGCCCATCTCGGTCGTGCTGGAGCGGTGCAACGTGGACTCGGACAACCTGTACGCCGAAAGCCTGCTGAAACTGACGGGGCACGAGGTGACGCATCAGCCGGGGTCGTGGGCCAATGGGGCGGCGGTGGTGCGGATGATCGTGAAGGACCGGATCGGGGCGAGCCACGCGGCCAGCCTGACGGTTTCGGACGGGTCCGGACTGTCTCGCGCGAACCGGGTGACGCCGCAACTGCTCGCGCACTGGCTGGCGAACATGGCGTCTGATGAGCGTGTGGGCGATGCCTATGTGCGATCGCTGCCGATCGCGAAGGAAGAGGGGACGGTGAAGAACCGCTTCAAGGGGAAGAAGCTCGCCAACGAGGTGCGGGCCAAGAGCGGGTACATCCGTCAGGTCCGCTCGCTGTCGGGGCTGGTGACGGCGGCCGGGGAGAGCGATTCGCTCGTGCCCGGTCAGGAACCGCCGCGGCGGCTGGCGTTCAGCATTCTTGTGAACGACATCCCGGCGGGCGCGGACCAACGGGCGAAGGAACTGCACGAGAACGTCGTCGAAGTGCTGGACGGGTATCTGACGGAGCGGGCACGCGTGACGGCCTCGGCGGGGGTTCGCTAAAAAGCGAGCGGCGGGTGGCCGCGGCGCGGCGAGGGGGCAGACAATCCGGGCATGAAGATCTTCACAACCGTGGCTGTCGCGATGATGGTGTCGGTGCTTGCCGGGTGCGCCTCGACTGAACGGAAGACCGAGGATCCGCGGGTCGTGACCGGGATCGCGGACCCGGCAACGTTGACGCTGCTGCGCGGGGATGGCGCGCCGGCAACGTGGGAGGAGATGATCCGGGCGTGTGCCGGGGCCGATGCCGTGCTGATCGGCGAGTGTCACGGCATGGAGGTGGGGCAGGCGTTTCAGGCGAAGATGTTTCGCGATCTGATCGCGGCAGCCCCGCGGGCGAGCGGCGCGCTGGAGTTCATCGAGCGGGATGAGCAGGCCGCGCTGGATGACTACCTGAACAGTGTCACGACTGAGGCGGAGTTCCGCCGGGCAGCGCGGCGGACGGAGAGCAACTACACCTCGGGCCACCGGGCGATCGTGGAGGCGTGCAAGCAGGCGGGACGGCCGGTGAGCGCGGCGAACGCGTCGCGGCGGTACGTGCGGCTTGCGCGGACTCAGGGCTTTGAGCGGCTGCGGGAACTGACGGAAGAGCAGCAGCGGCTGTTCACCGTGCCGGAGTTTCTGCCGGAGGGACGGTATCGGACAGACTTCTTCAAGGTGATGGGCGGGGAAGACGTTCTGGGCGAGGAAGCTGGCGATCCGGCGAAGGCCGAGGCTGATGCGCGGCGGCGGCAGAACATCGAGGATGTGTACCGGTCACAGAGCGTGTGGGACTGGACGATGGCCGACTCGGTGGCGAGGGAGATCGACAGGGGCGGGCAGCCGGTGGTGCTGATCGTCGGGAGGTTTCATACGGACCATGATGGCGGGCTGGTGCAGGCGCTTCGGCACATGCGACCGGGCGCAAGGATCGTGACGATCAGCAATGTGAATGCGTGGTCGGAGACGCTGCGCGAGGATGAGCAGGGGATCGCGGACTTTGTGGTGTACATCGGGGAGTGATGGCTTGCGGACGAGTTGGATCGTGCGGTAGTCTGCTGGAATGACGTACGACCGATTCGAGGACTTGCCCGTCTGGAAGGCCGCGGCGAGACTGTTCGTGCAGGTCGATCGTCTGTGCGAGAGTGAGGAAGTCAGGGCCCGCGGCGATGTGGCGGATCAGTTGCATCGAGCGACGCTTTCGATCAGCAACAACATCGCAGAGGGTTTCGAAGAGGGGTCGAGAGAGCAGTTGATCACGTATCTCTATCACGCGAAGGGGTCGGCGGGTGAAGTGCGGAGCATGCTCACGGTACTGTGCGGCACTCCGAGATTTCAGCCGCTGAGGGGACGACTGAGCGAGCTACGCACGTTGGCCGAAGAGGTGAGCAGGCAGCTTGCGGGGTTCCTGGGGTCTCTTCAGAACTCCGATCTTCGAGGGCATCGATACCTGAACGACGCTGTGCGCGAACAACGTGAGCGAGCAGCGAGAGCGGCGGCGTTTGACGAGCGGATCAAGGCCATCGTGAAGGAGGCTCGCGGTTCGGCGGAGACGACCGAAGCCGGGGACGGCCCTGCGGATGCTTGACCGGCGTTCGATCCGGCTCGCGGTTCGGGCATGGGATCTCAAATTTGAAATTTCAAATCTGAACACTCAGATGAATTCTCGGATTGGAGATGCCTCAAGCCTTGGCGAGCGTCAGAGCAGCCCCGCGGTTTCTTCCAGGCCCAGCATCAGGTTGGCGTTCTGAACCGCCTGGCCTGATGCGCCCTTGACGAGATTGTCCTCCGCGGCGACAAGGACGATGCGGCCGCCGATGACACGCGCGTTGATGTGCAGCATATTGGTGCGCTGGACATCGCGGAGGGTCGGGGCATCGGCGCGAACGACGATGAAGGGCTCGCGCTCGTAGGCGGCGCGCAGGCAGGTCTGCACGCGGTCGGTGTTGACGGATGCACCGGGTGCGGGGGACGCGTAGATCGTCTCGAGGATGCCGCGCTCGACGGGGAGGAGATGCGGGACGAAGAGGGGCTCGCCGTTCCAGTCGTCGGCGGGTTGGCCGGTGAAGGCTGCTCCAGCATCGCCGCCCTTGAGGCGGAGGGTCTGGGCGATCTCGGGCTGGTGGCGGTGGGTGCCGATGCCGTAGGCGGAGAAGTTCTCGTTGGCCTCGGGGTAGTGCAGGTTCTGCTTAGGGGAACGGCCCGCCCCGCTCACGCCCGATGCGGCGTTGATGATGACCGAGCGCGGGTCGATGAGCCCTTCGCGCAGGAGCGGGACGAGGGCCATCGCGGCGGCGGTGGGGTAGCAGCCGGGATTGGCACAGAGATCGGCCTTGCGGACCTCTTCGCGGAACCACTCGGTGAGCCCGTAGACGGCGCGGGGGAGGGTTGCGGCATCGGTATGAGCATGGCCGTATGCGCGCTCGTACGTGGGCACATCGCGGATGCGATAGGCGGCCGAAAGGTCAACGACTTTCACGCCCCGGGCAAGCAGCTTCGGGGTGTGCTCCATCGCGGCCTCGTGAGGGAGGCACAGGAACGCGAGCCGGCAGCGACCGGCGATCTTCGCGGCATCGATCGCCTCGCATTCCCCCCCACCGCCACCGCCGAGTCGGCGGGCGAGGCGGGGAAACTCATCATCGATGCGCGGCGCGGGAACCCGCGCGGAGGCGAGGTAATCGAGGCGCATCGAGGGGTGTCGGGCCAGGATCTCGATGAGTTCCAGGCCGGTATAGCCCGTGGGACCGACGACTGCGACGGGGATGCGATCGGAGGCTCGCCAGGAGCCGGAGGGCTTGCTCATGCGGGGATTGTTGCACGCCGCGGCGTCAACGGCCGATCAACCCTGCCGCCACCCCTAGGATTCATCAATGTCATCACTTCTCCCGTTGCTGGGCACCATTGGCGACCTCTTGCTGGTCGTGCTGGGCTTCAGCCTGATCATCGTGGTTCATGAACTGGGGCACTTCCTCGCGGCGCGGTGGGCGGGTGTCCGCGTGCTGGCGTTTGCGGTGGGGTTCGGCCCGTGCCTGCTGTCGTATCGCAAGGGGTTCGGGGCGCGGCGGGGCTCGAGCGAGATGGAGTACAACCGGCGATTGAAGATCGATCCAACGGTTGCCCACTCGCTGGACATCAGCTCGACGGAGTATCGCCTGAATGCCCTGCCGTTCGGCGGGTATGTGAAGATGCTGGGGCAGGATGATGCGGACCCGGGTGCGACGAGCGATGCCCCGGACTCGTTCCAGACGTGCCCGGTGTGGAAGCGGATGGTGATCATCTCGGCGGGCGTGGTGATGAATGTGATTCTGGCGGCCGCGCTGTTCATCGTGGTGTTCACGGTGGGCCTGAAGACGGAGCCGGCGCGGATTGGGTCGGTGATGCCGGGGAAACCCGCCGCGACGGCGGTCGCTGTGAATGGGATTGAGGCTGGGGTGACCGAGCCGGGGCTGCGTCCGGGGGACACGGTCGTGTCGATCGATGGGGAGGAGCCGGTCAAGTTCCAGGACCTGGTCCTGGCATCGGCGATGGCGGGGCGCTCGCGGCCGCTTTCGGTGGTGGTGCGGCGTGATGGCGTGGATGTTCCGCTTCGGTACGAGATCTCGCCGGAGGTCGAGCCGGAGACCAAGTTGCAGATGCTGGGGATTGGGCCGCTGATGTCCAACCGGCTGCCGGAAGCGAAGACCGCCGCGGAGCGGGAGGCGTTTGACACGCTGGTGGAATCGACCCAGATCGCCGGGCTTGAGCCGGGGATGACGCTGGTTCGGATCGACGGGAAGACGGTGACGACCGCGCATGACCTGAGCCGCGCGGCGGAGAGATCGGGCGGGGATCCGCTGACGGCGGTGTTTGAGAACGCGGAAGGGAACGAGGTTGCGATCACGCTCTCGCCGCGGTCGGAGCTCATGTCGGCGCGGTTGCGGGTGAGTGATCCGCAGGCGGCGGAGATCGTGACGACGGACATCGAGCATCTTGCGGGCGTGGTGCCGGTGCTTCGGGTTGCATCGGCGGGGAAGAACGCCGTCAAGGCGGGCTTGAAGACGGGGGACATCTTCTCGTTGCTGGGCACGGTCGAGTGGCCGAGCGTGACGGATGGAATCCTGCAGATCCGCGCGAGCAAGGGGAAGACGGTCCGCGCGGCGGTGATGCGGGCGCAGTCGGACGGCACGTGGAAGGAGGTCGATCTTGGGCAGGTGCCGGTCGATCGGGAGGGACGGATCGGATTCACTGCGGGAGACTCCGCCGAGCACGCGGCGTTTGTCGCGGGGTGGCCGAAGCTGCCCTTCAGCGAGGCCGGGCAGTCGAGGCCGAGCGGCACGCTGCTTCCGCTGCTTCCCGGGAGTCAGATTCGCTCGGTCGCGGGTGTGGAGGTGCGGACGCTGGCGGATGCCCGTGCTGCGGTGAAGCGTGCGACCGCGGGCACCGTGGGCGAGGATGTGACGGTTGAGTTGGTGGCCGCGCTGCCGGCGCGGGAGGCCGGGGGCGAGGGAGCGGCGGAGACGATCCGATGGACGCTTCGAGAGGATGAGGTTGCGGCGGTGCAGGAACTGGGGTGGATGAGCCCGCTGAGCGAGGGCGTGTTCCTGCCGGAGATGACGGTGCTGAAGGCGTCGGGGCCGATCAACGCGGTGGGCATGGGTCTGCGCGAGACGCACAGCGTGATGCTGACGACGTATCTGACGTTTGCGCGGCTGTTCCAGGGGACGGTGAAGGTCACGCACCTGAAGGGGCCGGTCGGGATCGCGCACATCGGTACGCTGCTGGCCGGGCGCGGTTGGGTGTGGCTGGTGTTCTTCATGGCGCTGATCAGCGTGAACCTGGCGGTGATCAACTTCCTGCCGATCCCGATCGCCGATGGCGGGCACATGGTGTTTTTGATCTATGAACAGGCGACGGGGAAGCCGGTGTCGCCGATGGTGCAGAACATCTCCGCGCTTGTGGGGCTGGTGATGCTCGCCTCGCTGTTCCTGGTGGTGACGTTCAACGATCTGCGGGCACTGTTCACGGGTTGACCCCCGGGCGGCTACAACTACGCCCATGAATGTGGTCGGGCTTGTGGTGCTGCTTGCTGCCGGGCTTGCGCTGTTTGCGCTGGCGGTGACCGCATTCACGGCATGGACATCGACGCATCCGGCCCGCCGCACCTATAGCTGGGCGGTGGTGCGAGGCATTCCCGGCGATCCCTCGGAAGTGCGGATACCGGGGGCGGCACGGTCGACGTTCAGTTCCTGGACGTTTTCATCTCGTGGGATGGAGTTGCCGGTCTGGGATGTGCCCGGGTTCGCGCCGGCGGGGCCAACAGCGGTGATCACGCACGGCTGGGGGGATTCTCGCGTGGTTGCGCTTTCGCGCTTGCCCGCGCTGCTGCCCTGCTGCCGGCGGATCGTGCTGTGGGACTTGCCGGGGCATGGCGATGCGCCGGGTGTGTGCACGCTTGGCACGCGCGAGGTTGAGGACCTGGAGCGGCTGCTGGAGCGGGTGGGGGCGGATGCGCCGGTGCTTCTGTACGGCTCATCGCTGGGGGCGGGGGTGTCGATCGTGGTCGCGGCGGCTGGGCGAACGGCAGCGCCGATCATCGGGGTGATCGCCGAGGCCCCGTATCGCGTGCCGCGAGTGCCAGCCGAACGCGTGCTGTCGCTTCGTGGGCTGCCGCATCGGTGGAACATTCCCGCCGCGATGGGCGGACTGGGGATGTGGCTGGGATACGGCCTGTCGTGGGTGCGTCGTGGGCGCGACGCGGGGGGCTTTGACCGTGTGCTGCACGCGGCGAGGCTCGGCGTGCCGCTGCTGGTGTTGCACGGCACCGAGGACGAGGTGTGCCCGATCGATGATGGCCGAACGATCGCCGCGGCGGTGCCGGATGGGCGGGGCAGGCTCGTGGAGGTTGAAGGGGCCTCGCACAACAACCTGTGGACGGAGGATGGGTTCATCCCGGTGAGCGCGGGGGCGGTGGCGGAGTTTGTTGGCTCGCTCAGCTTGCCGATTGCTTCAGCCGGTTGATCAGGCCGTCGACTTCGGACTGCCACGTTCGGATTTCATCGTCATCGCAGAAACAACTGAGGAAGATTTCATTCGAGCGGGCTTTCTGCAGGGCGCGGACGGCGGTGTCGACGAGCCGCACAGTGGCGGCGGACCTGTTGGCCGCGACCCACGCCTTCAACTGATCGGGGAACTCGGGGGAAGCGTGGCCCCGCATCGCGGCGATGACTTCGGCCGCCACGACCGCGATCGGGCAGGCGTCCTCATCGTCGAGATACTCCATCAGGGCGATGCGCGACTCGGAGTGGCCGTCTTCCTCCAAGATGCCGTTGAGCGCACAGAGAAGTTCGTTGACACTTGGCTCGTCACCGAACTCCCCGACCCAGTCGAGGGCCGTGTCGTTCTCGAAGCTGCCAAAGCCCCATGTGCCCATGTTCGAGTCTCCCGGTGTGAACTGCCGCGAGTGGCTGGCTCAAGAAAGCGGGCCGCGGGTTGTTCACCCACGGCCCGTGGTGTGTCGTGTGATCAATCGACCCGGATGAGGCCGGGGCGGTTTACTCCTCGCCGGGATCGCCTTCGTCTTCATCGGCATCGGCGGGGACGGCCGGGGCGGGTGCGGTGGCCTTGGCGGCGAGCACGCCGCGGCGGACCTCGTCGAAGAGCTCGGGGTTGTCCTTCAGGAAGCGCTTGGCGTTCTCGCGGCCCTGTCCGATGCGGATCTCGCCGTAGTTGAACCACGCGCCGCTCTTGTCGATGACCTTGGCATCAACGGCCATGTCGAGGAGGTCGCCGGAGGTGGAGATGCCCTCGTTGAACATGATGTCGAACTCGGACTCGCGGAAGGGCGGGGCGACCTTGTTCTTGACGACGCGGGCGCGGACGCGGTTGCCGACGGCGACATCGGCTTCCTTGATGGAGCTGATGCGGCGGATGTCGATGCGGACGGAGGCGTAGAACTTCAGCGCGCGGCCGCCGGGGGTGGTCTCGGGGCTGCCGAACATCACGCCGATCTTCTCGCGGAGCTGGTTGATGAAGATGACGGTGCATGCGCTGCGGGCAATGACACCGGTGAGCTTGCGCATGGCCTGCGACATGAGGCGGGCCTGCAGGCCGACGACGGCATCGCCCATCTCGCCCTCGATTTCGGCTCGGGGAATGAGGGCCGCGACCGAGTCGACGACGATCACATCGACGGCGTTGGAACGGACGAGCAGCTCGCAGATCTCGAGTGCCTGTTCGCCGGTATCGGGCTGGGAGACGAGCAGGTCGTCGATATTGACGCCGAGGCGGCGGGCCCAGGTGGGGTCGAGGGCGTGCTCGGCATCGATGAACGCGGCGACGCCGCCGGCCTTCTGCGCCTGGGCGGCGACGGTGAGGGCGAGGGTCGTCTTACCGGAAGATTCGGGTCCGAAGATCTCGACGATGCGGCCGCGGGGGATGCCTTTGCCGCCGAGCGCGAGGTCGAGGGAGATCGCGCCGGTGGAGATGCCGGGGATGTTGATGTACTTGTTCTCGTCGAGCTTCATGATCGAGCCCTTGCCGAAGGTCTTCTCGATCTGACCGACGGCAACATCGAGCGCCTTGGACTTCTCCTTGGAGATGGCCGGGGGCGCGGCGACAGCACCCGCGGAGGACTTGGAGGTCTTCTCGGGCTTGGACTCGACTTCGACGGCGGTATTGGCGGATGCACGGGCCATGAGGGCCCTCCTTTCTGCTGCCGGGCGTGGCTGGCGGGGCCGACTCCCATCGGGAGGGCGAGGCCAGGCGCACCGGGTCCCAACGCGGAGTCCGGGGCTTCCACTTCCGTGTGGGAGCGTTACCGGGTCGGGGGCGGCGATGGACGCGAGCCCGACGGAACGGAGTTTACCAACTCCCAAACAGTTGTCAATGTTTGGGCTCTGAGGGGCGTTCTTTGTTGTGGAAAAGTACGGAAGTCTTGCTGTTGTCAGGTGTTAGCACGCAGACTCGCTGACCTCGGAGCGGTTCGGATTTGCCCCGCACGAGTCGCGGATCACGAGTTCGGGCTGGAGGACAACCGAGACCGACTCGCTGTTTGGTTGCGCGATGCGCCGCCAGAGCAGTTCCCAGGATTTGGCGACAAGGGCCGCTTGATCCTGACGAACACTGGTGATGGGGACTTCGAGATACTCGGTGTCGTCGATGCTGTCATAGCCGACGATGGCGACATCGGCCGGGACGCGTCGGCCCTCATCGAGAAGGCCGCGATACGCGCCGATGGCCATGTCATCGTTCAGGCAGAAGATCGCATCGAAGTCGAGGTTGGTGGCGATCGCATCTCGGATGCACTGGCGCGCGGCAGCGCGGGTTTCATCGCGTGCGGAGAGGATGAGCGGGGTGTGGCCGGCGCGAGCGATGACACGCTCGTACATCTGCGCGCGGGCGAGGCTGATGCTGGGGATGGAGCAGCCGCCTGTGAGGTGGGCGATGCGGGTGCGGCCGTTACGGAGGAGGTGCTGGGTCGCGGCCTCGGCACCGGCGTGGGGGTCAAACGTGACGGAGTCGAGGCCGGTGATGGGCTCGCTGCCGGCGACGATCACGGGGACCGCGCGGCCGCGGGCATGGGCACGTTCGAAGTAGGCCTGGATCCGACGGGGGCAATCGACGCCGATGATGCCATCGACCTTCCACGCGGAGGGGCTGATGGC
Organism: Planctomycetota bacterium; assembly: GCA_023432465.1. Taxonomy (GTDB): domain Bacteria; phylum Planctomycetota; class Phycisphaerae; order Phycisphaerales; family UBA1924; genus JAHBXL01. The sequence goes on from JAEYUO010000003.1 coordinate 45,441, forward strand.
ACGGGTCTGGGTGTTGAGAAAGTCAGGCTCGCCGCCCTCATCGTTGAAGCCGGAGAGGATGAGGTCGGAACCCTCGGCGGCGGCGATGGACTGCATGCCGTGGATGATTCGGGCGTAGAACGGGGCGTTGGGGTTGCGGATCCAGAGGGCGATGACTCCCATGCGGTGGGCGGGGGCAGAGCCATCGGGGCGAGAGGCGACGTAGCCAAGTTCAGCGGCGACTTCGATGACGCGCTTGCGCGTCGATTCGGAGATGAAGTTCTGTCCCTTCCCGCTCAGGACCCTTGAAACGGTGGCGGGAGAGAGATTGAGTCGGCGCGCGATGAGCGCCATCGTCACAGTCATTTTGCGCCCCATGAGGAGGTCGAGCACGCATGACCTTGGCGTGTACGAATCTTACGTGCTCGATGGCCGGTGGTTCCAAGGTGCATGCACGTTTCGGGTACGCAGGAAAGGGGAGCGGCCTGCGCGGACCGGGAAAAAGCACCTTCGAGTCCGCGGGGCGGGCACGCCCGCGTGGCGTGCGCGAGATGACGGGATAGGATGCGTCAGCGGAGGTGGCGGGAAGCGCAGGGGGTGGGGCGCACCAAGGAGATGAACATGCGTATCGGGAGGATGACTCGTCACATCGCGATTGCCGCGGCGTTGATCGGCCTTGGAGCGGCATCGACGCTCGCGCTCCAGCAGCCTGAAGGGGCGACGCCGCCCGCCGGTGAGATGCCGGACTTCTCGAAGATGTCGAAGAAGGAACTGGCGGCGATGATGGAGGCGATGGGCGGGCGCAGCGAGGAGCACGACCTGCTGGGGTTCATGGTCGGGAAGTCCGAGCATGATGTGAAGATGACGATGGGGCACGGCATCCCGGATATGACCGCGAAGGCGCTGGGCGAGGGGGAATGGATGCTGGGCAAGCGGTTTGTGGTGACACGGACGCGGCCCGCGCCGGGGGAGGAGATGGCGACGGAGGCGATGAACATCTTCGGGTATGACACCCGGAAGAAGGAGTACTTCTGGATCGGGCTGGACACGATGGGGACGTACTTCGTGACCGCGTTCGGCGGGTATGACGAGGCGACGAAGACCTTCACACTCTTCGGTGAGGAGACGCACGAGCAGATCGGGAAGGTGCGGCACCGGATGATCATCACGGTGACCGGCGATCGGACTTCGACCTCGGCGATTGAGTTTGAGATGCAGCCGGGAACGAACACCTGGAGCAGGGTCGTCGAGATTCAATCGAAGTCGATCGAGTGACATCGTCGGTTGCGGCGCGGCATCAGCCCTGCTGCGGATCGGCATCGATGGCCTGATCGAGGTCCCCGGCGAGCGATTCGTAAAACTCGCTGACGAACCCGTTGGGCGAGTCGGCGAAGCGCTTGGCGACGCTGTCGATGGGCGCGGCGACGATGTCCGGCTGTTCTCGCCAGAGCGCGAGTGATGTTCCGGACTCGTCTTCGATGATGCGCCACTGCATCTCGAAGACATCGGCGATCGCATCGCCCAGGCCGATTCCGACGGCGTTCACGACCATGTTGGCATCGGGGCGCTCCGACTCGGGCTGGGCGTGCCACCAGCGGACCACGGCATCGCAGGCGTCGAGGATGGTCGCCTCCTCGGGGAGGTCGAGTTGTTCCTGCTCGACGATGGCGGCGAGCAGCTCGCGGTGGTGTTCGAGCCAGTCGCGTTCATCAGGGTTCAGGTCGGAGACTTGGCGGCTGGATGGGTCTGTGGGCATGCTGCGGCTCCGCCCTCCCCCCACGGCCCGATCTCGCGTGAGAGTGTACCGCGCGGCGGGCTTTGCGCCGAAGCTGGTTTCGGTTAGGATCCGGTGATGAGCGTCGCGTGCCCGTGCGGGCAGGACATCCCGATCGCGGACATCAATGTCGCCGAGGGGGTTGCGCTGTGCCGCGGGTGCGGGAAGCTGTCGAGGCTGATGGATCTGGCGACGCCGGTGGAGGAGGCCGCCGCGGCGGATGCGGCATCCGGGACGCCTCCGAGCGGGTGCCGGATCGAGGATCGGGGGACCGAGGTGACGCTGGTGGCATCGGCGAGGTCGCTGGCGTCGGCGGGCGGGCTGTTGTTCTTTGCGCTGTTCTGGAACGGGATCGTGAGCGTGTTTGTGGTTGTGGTCGCGGCGAGCCTGTGGGCGAATCTGGTTGGGCCGATTCCGGCGTGGTTTCCTGCGCCGAGCAACTCGGGAGGGTCGGGTGGGTCGGGCGGGGGAAGCAATGGCGCGATCATGCCGCTGGGGATGGCCCTGTTCATGTGTCTGTTCCTGACGCCGTTTGTGCTGATCGGCACGTTTGTTGCGATCAGCGCGCTGGTGTCGCTCTTGGGCAAGGTGGAGGTCCGGCTGCGCGGGCCGGATGGCGTGGTGTTCACGGGGATCGGGCCGATTGGCTGGCGGAAGCGGTTCGACGCATCGCAGGTCAAGGCGGTGCGGTTCGTGGATTCGAGCGTTGAGAAGAACGGGAAACGGGACCGGCTGATCGCCATCGAGGGCGAGCACAAGACGATCAAGCTGGGGTCGGTGCTTCCCGACCAGCGGCGGCTGTGGCTGGGCGGGGCGCTTCAGGCGGTGCTTGTGCCCACGGCGGGCAAGCGGCGGGGGCGGTAGGAGAACGGCCCGCCGGATACGCTTGTGCTTCTCCCTGAAGATGTGCTGTCCCTGCCGGAGGTTTCATGTCCACCGCCTCGCCCACCCCACCGCCCGCCGCACCCACTCCATCGCAGAATCCCGCTGCAAAGCCTGCCGCGGCGGCTGCGCCGCAGGGCCTGCGCGAGCTGACCGACCTGTATGCGAAGCTGGAAGCGAAGATCCGGCTGGGCGGCGGGCAGAAAGCGATCGACCGGCAGCACGAGAAGGGACGGCTGACAGCGCGGGAGCGGGTTGAGCGGCTGATCGATAAGCCGGAGCAGGCTAGAGGGGCGAAGAAGGACGCCGCGGCGGTGAATGTGCACGCGGCGGAGATCCCGGGCTTTCAGGAACTGGGGCTGTGGTCGGCGTGGGGCATGTACGAGGAGCACGGCGGTGCGCCCGCGGCGGGGGTTGTGACGGGCGTGGGGCGGGTGCAGGGTCGGCAGTGCATGATCATCGCCAACGACGCGACGGTGAAGGCCGGGGCGTTCTTCCCGATGACGTGCAAGAAGATCATCCGGGCGCAGATGATCGCGCAGATGGCGCGGCTGCCGCTGATCTATCTGGTGGATTCGGCGGGCGTCTTCCTGCCGCTGCAGGAGGATGTGTTCCCGGATACGGATGACTTCGGACGGATCTTCCGCAACAACGCGGTGATCAGCGCGGAGGGCATCCCGCAGATCGCGGCGATCATGGGGTACTGCGTGGCGGGCGGCGGGTATCTGCCGGTGCTGTGCGACACGCTGCTGATGACCGAGGGCAGTGGGCTGTACCTTGCAGGTCCGGCGCTGGTAAAGGCGGCGATCGGGCAGGTCGTGACGGATGAAGAGCTCGGCGGGGCGACGATGCACGCGGAGATCAGCGGCACCATCGACTTCAAGGAGAAGGACGATGAGAGCTGTATCTGGCGGTTGAGGGAGTTGATGGGGAAGTATGGGGAAGGGAGCAAGCGAGCGAGGGAACAGGGGATTGAGCGCAGACGCATCGCTCCGCCATATCACGGCGGCGAGAAGCAGTACGACTTCTTCACCGATAAGCCCGGCGCGCAGTATGAGGTGCGCGACCTGATCGCGGCGGTCGTGGATTCTCGAAACGACAACGGCACCCTCGCTCCGGACTTCGACGAATACAAGGCGGACTACGGCCCGTCGATCGTCTGTGGTTACGCCAACCTCGGTGGGCTCGCCTGCGGCATCGTCGCGAACCAGAAGATGGTCACCCGCACCGGCGCGGGCGCGGTGCAGTTGCCGGGTGTGATCTATCACGACTCGGCGGACAAGGCCGCGAGGTTCATCATGGACTGCAACCAGCGGAAGATCCCGCTGGTGTTTCTGCACGACACGACGGGGTTCATGGTGGGCAAGGAGAGCGAGCAACACGGGATCATCCGCGCCGGGGCGAAGATGGTCAACGCGATGAGCAACTGCATTGTGCCGAAGATCGTGGTGATCGTCGGCGGGTCCTATGGCGCAGGGAACTACGCGATGTGCGGCCGCGGCTTTGACCCGTTTGTCACGCTGGCCTGGCCGAGCGGCAAGTGCGCAGTGATGGGGGCGAACCAGGCGACGGGCGTGCTGACGACCATTGAGGAGGCGAGCCGGAAGCGCAAGGGCGAGACGATCGACGAGGAGACCCACAAGGCCATCTACGCCGCCGTGCATGCGAGCTATACCGAGCAGGCGGATATCCGCCACGGCGCAGCGCGTGGCTGGCTGGACCGGATCATCCAGCCGCACCGTACGCGTGAGGAGTTGATCGGCGTGCTCCAGATGACCGAGAACTGGGACTACTCGCGGCCGTTCCGGACGGGCGTGCTTCAGACC
>JAEYUO010000009.1 GCA_023432465.1 Planctomycetota bacterium
GCGGAACTCATCGACCAGGACACCGGGGCCGTGCTGGATTCCAAGCCTGTGGCGTGGGAGGAGCCCGGCGAGACAGATAGGACAACGCAGACCGCGCGCGTGACACTGACGCACAAACCCACCCGCCCGGGCACCAGCAAGTGGGCGGTGCGCATCCGGCCCGAGGGCGGCGCGGGACAGGGGGCGGACCTCATCGACGAGAACAACCGCGCCGAGTTCGCGATCGAGCTCGTGGATCGCCCGGTCCGCGTGCTCGCGGTCGATGGGTATCCGCGATGGGAGTCTCGCTTCCTGCGCTCGATGCTTGTGCGCGAAGAGTCGATCGCCGCCGCCTCGCTGCTGCTTGCACCCGGTCGGCGCTACCTGCAGGAGGGCGCCATCACGATGGATGCCCTGCCGCGAAGCCCCGAAGAGTGGTCCGAGTTTGACCTGTTCATCATCGGCGACGTCTACCCCGGCGTGTTCGCGCCCGAGCAGCTCGCGCAGCTCCGCGAGCGGGTCGCCGTCGGCGGCGCAGGGTTGATCTTCATCGGAGGCGATGGAAGCACCCCGGGCGCATGGCGCAACACCGAACTTGCGGACCTCCTTCCGTTCTCTCTGGCCGAGGGTGTCGGCGTCACGACGCGGACCGGCGGCGGGCTCCCGACCTTCGGCGGGCCGGTGCTCATGCGCCCGACGATGGCCGCCGAGAGGCTGGGCGTTCTGCGGCTGGCCGATGTGCCCGGCGAAGACGGTCTCTATTGGCCGAAGGTGCTCTCCGACAGCGCCACCGGCTGGTCGAACCTGTACTGGGCCCAGAGGATCGATCCCTCCATCCTGAAGCCGACCGCCGAGATCCTCGCCGTCGCCGACCCCGCGGATGAGACGACCACCGCCGACGGCACCACACCCCTCGTGCTGTCGATGCGCTACGGCGCGGGGCGCGTGCTCTACATCGCGACCGACGAGATCTGGCGTTGGCGCTACGGCCGCGGCGAACTCCTGCCCGAGCGATTCTGGCTCCAGATGGTCCGGCTCCTCGGCCGCGAGAGCCTCGCCCGATCTGGCAAGCCCGCGATGCTCGAAGTCTCCCCCCGCCGCGGCGAAGTGGACCGCCCGGCACAGATCGAACTCACCCTCCTCGATCAATCAATGGTGCAGTCGGCCCCCGGCTCGATGCGCGTGCGCATCACACGCGAGGGCAATGTCAGCACGGGCGCCTCCACACAGCCCCCTGATGAGGTGGCCATCAGCGAGCTGACGCTGACGCCATCAGGAGATTCCCGGCCGGCATCAAGCGGCGCGGCGAGGACCTTTTCAACAACATGGCTCCCAACCATGTCCGGAAGGTACAGCGTTGAGGCGATTGACCCCCTGATTTCGGCGACTGGTGGCCTGTCGGTTCGGGCCGAGGTTTGGCAGGCCGATGACGAACTTCGGACCCCCCAAACAGATCACCCCGCGCTCGCGCGGCTGGCGGAAGCAACGGGCGGAACGGTGCTGCAGGCGTCAGATCTTGCCCAGATTACCAAGCTCTTGCCCAATCGCCGCCTGAAGCTCACCGGCGAGCCCGAAATCGAGACGCTGTGGGACACGCCCCTGGCCCTGATCCTCGTGGTGCTGTTTCTGACGCTCGAGTGGATCGGGCGGCGGCTGCTGAAGCTGGCCTGAATCGCCCGCGATCGGTCCGAAGTTGGGAAAGTGGGCGAACTGGACGACCCGTATCGGGCGGTCATCGGTATCACAGAGAGAGGCCGAGATCGCGTTTGTAGTCGATACTCTGGGTACAGGGGCGGGTGCCTCGACGGAATGTCATGGAGGTCGTGTGGACCAAGGGTCACCAACGCCTCGCGCAGGCGGCAGGAGCGGAAGCGGGCTGGACCCGGCATTGGCTGTTCTGCGCCGGGTGCGGAGCCGTGTGCGACTGCTGCTCACGACCGAACGACTGGGCCTGCTGATCGCCACCGCGCTCGCGGCGGTGTGTGTGCTGGCGTTTGCCGACTACTTCCTGCGCTCGCCGGGCGCGCTCCGGTTGATCGTGCTCATGGCGGGCATCGGCGCGCTGGGCTGGTGGGCGTGGAAGCGGGTCTGGCCCGCGCTGCGGTTCTCCCCCTCACTTACCGAGCTTGCCCTCCGCATCGAGCGCGGCGAGGCCGGCACACAGGCCGGGCTTCGCGGCGTGCTCGCCAGCGGTGTCGATCTCTCGCTCCAGAACGACCGCGGCGAGCATAACGCGCTGGCCACGCTCGTGATCAATGACGCCGCGTACGGGGCATCAAGCCTGCGGACAAACAAGATCGTCCGGCGCGAGGGCGCAGCGCGCAGCCTCGGTCTGCTCGCGATCGTCGCCGCCGTGATCGGCGCGGCGTGGGTCGCAAGCCCCGACCTGGCCCGAATCGGCGCGACGCGCGTGCTCCTCCCGCTGGCGGATGTCGCCTGGCCCAAGCGGACGGGCGTTGTCGATGCCACCGCCATCGCTGTCCATCCGCTCGGCGCCGCGCTCCCCCTGCGGGCGGTGCTGACCAAGTCCGACACCGCGGCGGACCGCACCCGAGTCGCGGCCGAGTATCGATTGATCACCGAGGGCGCCCCCGGCCCTTGGCGCAGCGTCGTCCTCACAAGCCAGGACCGAACGCTGAACATCCAGAATGTCGGCGCAGGCACGCTGTTTGAGCGATTGATCGAACCGGCGAGTTTCTCGCCCGCGGATGCCGCGGATCGCACGCAGGCCGCGCCGACGATAGAGCTGGAGTACCGCTTTGCCACCAGCGATGATCAGACTGCGCTTGCGAGCATCCTGCTGGTCGAGCCCCCGGCCGTCTCGGGCGCGCTGCTGGAGATCATCGAGCCCGAATATGCCCGTGCACCGGGCGATGAGGGCACGCGGACGATCGACCTCGGCACCGGAACCGATGAGCGTGCCGCGCCCCCGGCATCGCTGGCGGGCTCTGTCTCGCGCCTGAGCATCGCGATGAACAAGGATGTCCCCGGCGAGAAGCTGCTGGCCGAACGCGGCGAGGCGTGGATCGCGGGAGCGCTGGGCGACGATGTCGTCGCGCTGCTCGCCTCGGACCAGAGTGCAAAGCTGACCCTTGGCCCGCGCGTCTGGACGCTGGAGTGGACGCTCTCACGCCCAGTCAGGCTTGGCGTGAAGGTCGTTGATGAGCACGGCATCGCTGACAGCGAGGAGCGCAGCTTCACGCTGGATGTCCTGCAGGACAACCCGCCCAGCGCGGTCGTGGTCCGGCCGGATCAGGACAAGTCCGTGCTCTCCACCGCCACGATCGACCTCGGCGGCGAGGGCCGCGACGATGTCGGCCTCGCCTGGGTTGCGCTGGAGCAGCAGATTGCGCGCCGGCCAAAGGGCTCCGAGGGCGCTCCGCCCGAAGCGCAGGGACCGCCGGAGTCGATCGCCCGCACTGAGGGCCGCGCTGCCGACAGCGCCGATGCCGCGTTGCGCCAGATCACCGTCACGGCCACGCTCGACCTGACAACGCTGGATGTGAAGCCCGGCGACGAGGTGTGGATCACCGCGCTCGCGGCGGATGCGTTTGCGCTGGGCGAGGCGCGGCACGAGCCGGTGCGGTCGCTGGTCCGCAAGCTGCGGATCATGTCGCGCGAGGAGTTGCTTGAGCAGGTGTGGGCGCAGCTCTCCGAGATCCGGCAGGGCGCGATCCGGCTTGAGAAGGACCAGCGGGAGCTTCAGCAGGCCTCCGGCCGCCCCGGCGAGCAATCGGCCCGGCAGAGCGAGCGGGCGCAGGCGGGTGTGACGGAGCGTCTTGCCCGCCAGCAGGAAGCCGTTGCCTCGCTGGAGCGCAGGCTCGAAGAGAACGCCATGGCGGAGCCGACGCTGGAGGCGATCCTGCGGCAGTCGCGCGAGGCGCTGCAGCGCGCCGGCGACAACTCGGTCGAGGCGGGGCAGTCGCTCGCCGAGGCGGCGCAGGCCGCCGCGGGTCAGGAAGCCGCGCCCGAAGCCGGCTCACAGGAACGCGTCGAGGCGCAGCAGTCGCAGGAACAAGTGCGCGAGGAACTCGGCGAGCTGATCGAGATGCTCGACCAGGGTCAGGATACCTGGGCCGCCCGCCGGTCCATCGAGCAGGCCCTTGAGCAGCAACGCGCCCTGCGCGAGCGGACAGCCGATGCGGGCCGGCGCACCACCGGCCGCAGCGCGGACCAACTCACCCCGCAGGAGCGGCAGGAGCTTGGTGAGCTGGCCCAGGAGCAGGAGCAGCTCGCCGAGCAGACCCGCGAAGCGATCCAGGACATGCTGGAGCGCGAAAAGGACATGCAGAAGCAGGACCCCGCCGCGGCCCAGGCCATGTCGCAGGCGGCGAGGCGCGGCGAGCGCGAGCAGGTCCCCGAGAAGATGGAGCAGGCTTCGCAGCAGGTTCAGCAGAACCAGACCAACAACGCCCAGCAGCAGCAGCAGCAGGCGATCGAAGCGCTCGAGCAGATGCTCAATGATCTCGACCAGACCGCCCGGAACCGCGACGAGGTCCTGCGGCGCGTGCTGGCGAGCCTCATCGAGTCGCTGGATGCGCTCATCGCCCAGCAGGTCGAAGAGCTCGCCGCCCTCGACCGCGCCAAGGCGACCGGGCAGTTCACCGGTCTGGACCGGGGCATGACCCGACTGCACGCCAACACGCTGGGCGTGCTCGATGAAGCCAACAACGGGCCGCGGGAGATCGTCCCCGTCGCCAAGCTGATCGAGGAAGCCGCCTCCGCGCAGGTCGGCGCGATCGGCGCGCTGCGCCGGTCGCCGGTCGATTCGGGTGAGGCGCAGGGACAGGAGGAGCTCAGCCTCGACAAGCTGCGCGAGGCCCGGGCACTGTCCGAGAAGCTCGACCGAGAAGCGGCGCAGCGCGAGCAGAACCGCAAGAAGGCCGAACTCAAGAAGATGTACGCCGCGGCCCTCGCAAGGCAGATCGCGCTCCGCGACTCGACACAGGACCTCGCCGGTCAGGAACTCACCCGCCGGGTCCGCAACTCGGCGCGGCTCATCGCCGAGGACCAGCAGGCCCTGCGCAACGACCTCGCCGCGATGCCCAGCGAGACGCGCGAGCTGACCGAGGCGCGAGTCTTTGAGTACGCGCACCAGCGGCTCGATGAGCTGATGGCGGCCGCTTCCGACAGGCTCGGCCAGGGCGAGCCCGATGCCGCGGTGCTCCGCCGCCAGACCTCCGCCGCGAGGGTGCTCCAGTCGCTGATCGATGCGCTCGACACCTCCAGGCAGGATGATGAAGACTTCCGCCAGCAGGAGCAGGACCAGCAGGGCGGCGGAGGCGGGAACCAATCCGGCCAGCAGCCGCTGGTGCCGCCCGCGGCGGAGCTCAAGCTCCTTCGCGCCATGCAGCAGGAAGCCATCGAGATGACCCGCAGCGCGGATGAGGGCGACCCGGCCGATCGCACGCAGATCGCCGAAGATGCGACTCGCCTTCAGGACGGCATCGCTAACCAGGCGCGCGAGCTGCTCGACCGTCTCGCCGAACAGAACCGCCAGGGCGGCCCGCCAAGCCGCATCGAACCCGCACCCATCCCCCCGCCCGGCGAACCGACGCGGCCCGAGGAGCCAAAGCCATGATCAACCGCGCATGCTTCATGCTCGCGATCACAGGGCTGTCGATCGCTGCCGCCGCGCAGCAGTCCGAACCCGCCAAGCCGAGCCAACCCCCCGCGCCGGTCGTCCCCCCCGCGCCGGTCGGCGAAGAAGCCAAGCCGCCAACACCCGCCAAGCCCGCGGATGACCTTCCGTCGCTCGATGAGCTGCTCGGCACCGGCGGCGACAAGCCGAACGATGCCGCCGCGCCCGACCCGGAGAAAGCCGCGCTCGACAAGCTCCTCTCCGGCGAGGAGCTTGGTCAGGCGTTCGAGCAGGCGGTGGGACTGATGAAGGATGCCGCCAAGCGGCTCAGCGATACGAAGGATGTCGGGCTCTCCACCCAGCGCATCCAGGAAGATGCTCTGCGCAAGCTGGATCAGCTCATCAGCAGCCTCGACCGCCAGGCCCAGCAACAGCAGCAGCAACAGTCGCAGGGCGAGCAGGACCAGCAGCAAAGCCAGCCGCGCCAGCGCCAGCAGCAGCAATCCCAGCAGACTTCGCAGCAGCCCGCCACCGGCGATCCGCAGGAGCACGAAGGCCCGGAGCTTCAGGAGGGCGCGCTGAACCCCGAGCTGGATTCGGCTCGCGCCGCCTGGGGCGCGCTCCCGGCGCGCGTCCGGCAGATGCTGTTGCAGGGCTCCAACGACCGCTTCAGTTCCCTGTATAACCGGCTGACGCAGGACTACTACCGTCGCCTCGCAGAAGAGAGTTCGTCCCGCCCGTGATTCGCGGCCAAGGAGCGATTCGATGATTCAAGTGCTCGCGCTCGTCGCGTGTCTTTCGCTCGGCGGCGCATCGACCTTCCAGCCTGATGCCGCCGCACCCGGCGCGCCCGCGGGCGACGCTCTGCCCGAAGCGCGCCCCGATGGCGGAAGCTCCGCCGAGAACAAGCCGCTTGAAGGCGAGATCACCGCCGAGCTCGATGCCGCGATCGAGAAGGGTCTGGCCTACCTCGTGAAAGAACAGAACGAGGACGGCTCGTTCGGCTCGGGCCGCTTCGGCAAGAACATCGCCGTCACCGCGCTCGCGTGCATCGCGCTGCTGGGCGATGGCAACCTCCCCGGGCGCGGGCCATACGGCCAGAACGTCGAGAAGGGTCTGGAGTTTGTCCTTAAGAGCTCGACCGAGACCGGCCTCCTCGCGGCCGATTCGACTAATGGGCCGATGTACGGCCACGGCTTCGCAACACTCTTCCTCGGCGAGGTCTACGGCATGACGCAGGGCGGCGGCGAGACCGCCTACTCCGCGCGCGTGCACGAGGCGCTCGTCAAGGCCTGCCGCCTTATCGAGCAGTCGCAGAACCCCGATGGCGGGTGGCGCTACAACCCCGTCCCGTACGATGCCGATGTCTCGGTCACGATCTGCCAGATCATGGCGCTGCGCTCCGCCCGCAACGCCGGGATCGAGGTGCCCAAGGAGGTCGTCGACAAGGCCGTCGAGTACACGAGGCAGTGCCAGAATCCCGATGGCGGATTCCGCTACCAACTCAATCAGGGTTTCAGCGCCTGGCCCCGGTCCGCCGCGGGCGTAGCCAGTCTCTACTACGCCGGCATCTACAAGGACGATGCGCTGGATCGCGGCGTGGAATATTTGGTCAAGACCGCGATGCCCGGCGCAACCAACGCGCCCAGCGCCCACTACTACTACGGCCACTACTACGCGGTGCAGGCCATGTACCTCGCCGGCGGCGCCAACTGGGCGGAGTGGTGGCCAGCGATCCGCAAGGAACTCCTCGACCGGCAGGACCTGGACGGCTCATGGGCGGACCAGAGCGTCGGCCCGGCCTACGGAACCGCGATGTCCCTGATTGTTCTGCAAATGCCCAAGCGTTTACTGCCGATCTTCCAGAAGTAGCCCCCCGACCCCCCCCGCCCTCGCATCCGAAAGCTCCATCGCGGCACAACGCCCGGCCCAGCGAGAACACGAATGACCCGTCCGGTCCTGCGAACCCTGAGCATTGCGGCGATTGCCGGCTGGTGCTGCGCAGTTGCGCAGGCACAGCTCGTCTTCGATGGATCGCTCATGGATGCCGCGGGACGGCTCGAACGCGTCGGTGTTTCGATGATCCGCAGCGCGCCCGCCGACGGGCCGCAAACCGCGGGGGAGATCACCATCATCGACTCCCGCGGCGCATCGCGCACGCGACCACTCGGCGACACCATCGCGCTCGTGCCCGCGGCGTGGGCGGATGGCCAGCCCTCCACGGGCCTGTCGCAGATCGACGCCTGGCTCCTGGCCGGATCCCCGTTCATCGAGCTCGTCGATGGCCAGCGCTTCGTCGGCCGTCCCGGCCGCATCGGCGCAGAGGGCGAGACCATCGCCTGGCTCCACGAGCGATTCGGAACCCTGACCCTGCCGATCGACGAAGTCTCGCGCCTCGTGATGCGCCCCGCGATGCCCGGTGAATCGGCGCAGGCCGATGATGCGCCGAGGTCCGACACCATCTTGCTGGCCAACGGCGATCGCCTGGAGGGGTTCCTCGAACACATCGGCCCCCGCGCCGGCGGCGAGGGGTTCGCCCTGACGATCGACACCGGCGGCGGCGGCAACCGCATCACCGTCCCCGTCGATCAGGTCATCAGGGCACAGTTCGCCAACCCCAGGCGCGCCCCGCGAGGGCCGGTCGCATGGCTTGCCGACGGCTCCGTCGTCGGTGTGTCCTCGATCAAGACCGAACCCGAGAAGTCCATGCTCTTGCTCACGGCGAGCGCGGCGATCCTTCCCAAGCAGGGAGACAACTCGCCCGAGTCGCCCGGCGCCTCGGCGACCGCTCCGTTCGGCTCGCGCGATGTCACCGCGATCGTCTTCGATTCCGCCCGCACTGCTCCCCTCGCGCAGATGCAGATCCTCTCGCACCGCCCCATCGGACTGCCGCGACGGCCCGGGCCAAGTCTTGATGCCGCCGACACGGTGCCCGTGCCGCTGGGCGCGGCGGATGTGCTTCTCCCCGGGCCGATGGAGGTCGAGTGGGCGATGCCCGCCGGATCCGCCCGATTGATCGGCACTGCTCGCCTCGATGAGGCGGACTGGACATGGGGCGAGTGTGTGGTGGTTGTCGAGGTGGTGTCCGGCTCTTCCGCGCCCCGGCAGGTCGCGCGGATCAACCTCGGCGGCTCCGTTGTTGCCGCGCCCCTCGCGACGGAACTCGGCGCAACCAAGGCCGGCGACCGCCTGCGCATCCGCATCGAACCCGGGGAGCTCGGGCCCATCCGCGACCGCGTGCGTCTGGAGCGGGTGCTGCTGATCCGTTAGCGCAGCTTGATCAGCGCCAGTGCGGCGATCACCAGCGTCGCGCTGATGATCCAGAACCGCGAGACCACCTGTTGCTCCGGCCAGCCCACAAGATGGAAGTGGTGGTGGATCGGCGCGACCTTGAACAGCCGTCGTCCCTGACCAAACCGGATCCGGGTGTACTTGAACCACCCGACCTGCAGCACCACCGAGCCGATCTCGATCAGGAACACGCCGCACATGATCAGCACCAGGATCTCCTGGCGCACGACCACGGCGAGGTAGGCGATGATCCCGCCGAGTGCGAGCGACCCCGTATCGCCCATGAACACCGATGCCGGCGAACAGTTCCACCACAGGAACCCAAGGCACGCGCCCGCCATCGCCGCCGCGAGAATGACCAGCTCCGCCGATTCGGTGATCTGCGGAACCAGCAGCGTCTGGGCGAGTGTCCCGCCGGCGATGCTCGTCAGCACGACCAGCCCGAGGGCGACGATCGAGGTGATGCCCGTTGCAAGGCCGTCCATCCCGTCGGTGATGTTCACCGCGTTGGACATCCCCGCGATCATCAGCATCCCGATGATCACAAACAGCACTCGCGGCAGGTAAATCAGCGAGCCCGAGACATCGAACACGCCCGCGGCATCGCGCAGATAGGTCTTCTGGAAGGGCAGGTTCAGGACGTGGCCAAGGTCCTTGGGCGCGGCGGAATCGCCGTGGTTATAGACAAACCAGGCCACCATCAGCCCCAGCCCGAGCTGAAAGACCAGCTTCTCCCACGCATACAACCCCTGACGCGAACCACCGGGGCGCGATGCCGCCGTCAGCTTCAGCCAGTCGTCCATCCCCCCCAGCACCGCCAGCCACAGCATCGTCGCCAGGCCGAGGATGATGTAGAAGTTCGAGACATCCGCCAGCAGCCCGACACTGGCGAGGATCCCCCCCACGATGAGGATGCCACCCATCGTCGGCACATTGGCCTTGGACTGCGACATCGTCCGAAGCGCATCCGCATCGGTCAGGCCCGTGTCGCCGATCTTCTTGAGCCGGAGCCAGTTGATGACCCGCCGGCCGAAGATCAGCACGATCGCGAAGCTGAGCCCCGCCGCGGCCAGCGCGCGGAACGCAAGCTGGTCCAGAACCATGAACAGCCAGTCGATCCGCATGTCGATCAACCAGCCCTGCAGCGCTTTGTAGAGGAGATAGAGCACGGGGGCTGGGTCGAGAGGGCCGGGTGGATACCGATGCGCAACCCTCCGTCCACCGACGCGGATGGACGGAGCCGCCAAAGCACCATTGATCGGTCAAGTGGTCGCCGCGGCGACAGGCGCGGCCGCGCCGGACGTTTGAGCCGTCAGGGCGGACAGAACGCGCTCCAAACGCATTCGGCGTGACGCCTTGAGCAGCACAACATCCTGTGGGCCGATCATCGCGGCGGCCTCGCGGATCGACTTCTCATCCCCCGTCGGAAGCAGGATCAGCCGGTCCTCCCCCCACCCCGCCGCCCGCAGCGGTTCCGCCGCGCGGCACATCTGTTCGCCGATCAGCACGGTGAGCCCGATCGATTCGCCCAGCTCCGCCAGCCGGGCGACGACCAGCCCGTGAAGCTCCGCCGCCGCCGCCCCAAGCTCGAACATGTCCCCCAGGATGGCCACCCGCCTGCCGCCGCCGTTGTCCACGCCCGGCCGAAGCCCGGTGAGCGTCGCGATCGCCGCGAGCATCGAATCCGGGTTGGCGTTGTACGCATCGTTCAGGACCCGCGCCTCCCCCCCGCCCGGCAGGGCAACCCGCGAGAGCTGCAGCCGCATCTCCGCGCCGCCCGCGCCCGACAGCGCCTCGATGATCCGGCCTTCCTCGATCGCCATGCGCCGGCCCACGGCGTACGCGGCCAGGGCGTTCATGGCGTTGTGTTCGCCGAGCATCGGCAGCCGGACCTTGAACCGGTCGTTGATCGCAAAGCCGATGCCCGTGAACCCTGTTCCACCCCCGGCATCCGGTTCATCGATGCACTCGACACCCGAGCTGCCGATTCGGATATCCGCGGGCACATCCTTGCTTCCGCGGCCAAACCGCACCAACGTCGCGGGCTTATATTTGCGGATCGCCGCTTCAAGCTCCGGCGAATCGGTGTTGATGATCGCGCACCCCTTGGGCCGCAGGAACTTCAGCACGCTTGCCTCTTCTGCCGCGACCCCCCCCAGATCGCCCAGGCCCTCAAGGTGCTCGCGCCCGATGGAGGTGATGACGGCAATATCAGGCTGAACGACCGCGGCGAGGGTCGCAATCTCGCCCGGAGCGTTGGTGCCGACCTCGCACAGCAGGTATTGATCGGCGGGCTGGGCACGGAGGATCGTCAGCGGGACACCGACGGCGTTATTGAACGACTTCTTCGACGCCGTGCCGCGGAACGTCGTGTGCAGCACCTGCTCGATCAGCCGGGTCGTCGTCGTCTTGCCGTTGGACCCGCACACCGCAATGACACGCGTGCCCTTGAGCGATTCGCGATACGCCGCGGCGATCTTCAGCAAGGCCTTGCCGGTGTCGGCAACTTTCAGCACCCCGGCGGCAGGGGTGAACCCGCCTGTGGGGATCGCAGTCTCATCGTCGATGATCAGGATCGTCGCTCCCGCGGCGACAGCCTGCGCGAGAAACCGGTGCGCATCGTGGTTCTCGCCTCGGAGCGCGAGGAAGGCCTGCCCCGGCCTGATCTCGCGCGTGTCGGTCGAAAGACCCGCGATCAGCGCGTGCGCGGGCGGGGGCGGAAGGTCCGCCGGCCGATCCGGCGGGACCTCCAGCCGCGGCGGGCGGATGAGCCACGTGCCGGAGGTCACGGAACGAAGATTCTCGGGTGTCCAGAAACTCATGGGTGGTCGCGCATCATTGGCAAGCTCAGGCGTTGACGGCCTTGCGGCCACGAACTTTCACGCCGCGCTTCGACAGCGCCTCCCGCGCCACCTCGCGGTCGTCGAAATGCCGGGTGATGGTCTGGCCCGGCTTGCCCGGGTCGGGCAGGATCTGATAGTCCTCGTGCCCCTTCCCGGCGATCACGATGATGCTCCCGGGGGGAGCCGTACGGATCGCCATCTGGATCGCCGCCTCGCGGTCCGGCTCGATGCGCACCCTTGGCTGCGACTCCGCCGGAATCCCGTCGATGATCTCCCCGATGATCGTGCGCGGCTCCTCTGTCCGCGGATTGTCGGAAGTTACTACCACATAGTCGGCAAGCCTCGCAGCCACCTCGCCCATGCGCGGCCGCTTGGTCCTGTCCCGGTCGCCCCCGCAGCCAAACACGCACCACAACTCGCCGGAGTGAGTCCCCGCGCTCACCCCTTTGCCACCCGCCTTGCCCCCAGAGCCCGCCGCCCCCGCCATCGCCTCCCGCATCGTGCCCAGCACCGTCTTCAGCGCATCATCGGAATGCGCGTAATCGACAAACACCGAGATCTCCGTGCCTATCGCGGTCACCGGTTCAAGCCTCCCCGGGGGGGCCTTGACCCTCGCAAGAGCACCGACGATGTCAGCAAACGACAGCCACCCCTCGCCCTTGCCGCCGAAGCACGCAAACACGAGCGCTACCGCCTCAAGGGCATTCACGATGTTGAACATCCCCACAAGCGGCAGGCGGACATCCGCGCTCCCCCACGGCCCTTCGAACAAGACATCCGAGTGCGAGTGGCCCATTGCCCGGACAATCGCGCGGCATTGTCCCTCGCCCAGCGTGCCCGCGGAGCCGGAGTCCGCACCGACGACCGTCGGCAGACACTTCATCACTCGTGCCTTGCAGCCGCGCAGCATCCGCTCGTGTGCAGGGTCGGCGGCGTTCACCACCGCCGCGGCGGTCGGGGCGAGCGATTCGAACAGCATCGCCTTCGCCGCGCCGTACTCCTCCATCGTCTTGTGATAGTCGAGGTGATCGCCCGATAGATTCGTGAACGCCGCGCCGGCGAAGGTGATCGCGCCCACGCGGCGCTGATGAAGCGCATGGCTGGAAACCTCCAGCACCGCAGCGGTGCACCCCGCCTCGTGCATGCGCGCCAGCGTGCGCGAGATCTCCAGCGCGGGGGCGGTCGTCAGCGCGGCGGGCGCAACCTCGGTCCCGTCGTCGATCACCACCGTCCCCATCAGCCCGCTCCGCACGCCCAGCTCGTTGAGAATCTGGTGGATCAGGAACGTGATCGTGGTCTTGCCATTGGTCCCCGTAACGCCCAGCACCGCGAGTTTGCTCGACGGGTTGCCATAGAAGCGCTCGGCAATCTGCGCTGTCGCCAGCGGAAGATCCGCCGCGACCAGCATCGCCATCGGCGCATGCCCCTTGATCGTCCTGGGCGCGGCGAGTGTCGGGTCATCGGTCAGGATCGCCACCGCGCCCGCCTTGGCGGCCGCCGGAACAAACTGCCGCCCGTCGCTTTTCTCGCCGCGGCGGGCAACAAAGAGCGAACCCGGCTGGACTGTCCGCGAGTCCTCGGTGATGTCGCAGATGCGTACCGACTTCGCCGCGGGGTCCGCGGCGGCAATCGCAAATCCGGAGATGAGGTCGCCGACGTTCATGCGGGCGGCACATCCTTGCCTGCGAGCCGGCGGGACTCACGCGCCCCCTCGACCCGGTGCTCCAGAATATCGGCCAAGACCATCCGCGGAGAACACCTGGCGGAGGTCCAACACAAACAGAACGGAAGACAACACCAGCCTGTCTCGGCGGCGGCCCTGCCGACCGCCCCCGGGATCACACATCCAGGTTCTTGACCTCCAGCGCGTGCTCCTCGATGAACTTGCGGCGCTCCTCGACGTTCTCGCCCATCAGCGTGGTGAACAGCACCTCCGCCTCGCGTGCCCCGTCCCACGTCACGCGCATCAGCGTGCGCTTCGAGACGTCCATCGTCGTGTCCCAGAGCTGCTCGGCATCCATCTCGCCCAGACCCTTGAACCGCTTGATCTCCAGCCCGCGCCGGCCGACCTCGTGCAGCGATGCCAGGATCGAGGGAATGTTCGCCGCCTCGACAAACCTCGATGCGCGCCCCGAACCCGTCGAGCCGTGCGAGGTGTTCGCCGTCTCATCAGAATCGCCCCCAGCCTCCGTCTCCGCCTCTTCATTTGCCGCTTTGCTGCTTTGCTGTTCTGCAGCTCTCTCTCCGAGTTCCCACGCATACTTGGTCGGCAGCTTCTCGCCGGTGACCGATTCTTCCTGCGTCAGCGCGTAGTCCGTGATCGACAACCCGTGCGCCTCGAGCTGCTCGAAGATGCGCTCAAGCTCGCGATTCTCATGCAGTTCGCGGAGCTGCGCAGGCGTCCGCTTCGGGCCGCCCGCCGGCGCTGCCGCCTCCCCCGCCGCCTCGGCCACTTCGCCGTCGAGCTCCAGCAACTGCAGGCTGTTCTCCTCGGCGATGCGCCGCGCCTCCGCCTCGGACCACGCCCACGCCTCGCCCCCCGTCCACGTGAGTCGGTGGGTGGGCAGCTTGCCTCCACCGGCGGGGTCGGCCGCGCGGGCCGAGAGCAAGTCGGGGAACTTCACGCCGCGGCGTTCGGCAACTTCCACCAGCTCCGCCAGGCGCCGCAGCACCCGGATGATGCGTGTGAGCTCCTCCCCTTCGACCCGCCGCGCGATCGTCGGCTGGCGTGTCTTGGGGTCCATCACCACGGTCGTGTTGTCGGTCGGGTCGGTCTTGCGGACGATCAGCGTCGCCCGCTGCAGGCCGACCTCGGTCAGCATGTCATCGAGCTTGTTGTTGTTCAGGACATACTGCGCCTTCTTGTTCTTGCCGCCGCCCCAGGCGAGCTGATACAGCGGGGGCTGCGCGATGTATACCTTGCCGCGGCGGATGAGTTCGGGCATCTGCCGGAAGAAGAACGTCAGCAGCAGCGTGCGGATGTGCGAACCGTCCACATCGGCGTCGGTCATGATGATGACGCGCCCGTACCGCAGCTTCGCGACATCGAAGTCCGCGCCGATCCCGCACTTGAGCGCGGAGATCAGCACGCGGATCTCCTCGAACCCCAGCACCTTGTCGATGCGGGCCTTCTCGACATTGAGGATCTTGCCCTTGAGCGGCAGGATCGCCTGCGTATCGACATCCCGCCCCTGCGTCGCCGACCCGCCTGCCGAATCACCCTCGACGATGAAAATCTCGGAGCGATCGACATCCTTGGTCTTGCAGTCGCGCAGCTTCGCCGGCATCGAGCCCGACTCCAGCGCGCTCTTGCGCCGCGTCAGCTCGCGGGCCTTGCGGGCCGCTTCGCGCGCCTGCGCCGCGTTGATGCCCTTCAGGATCAGCTTCTTCGCCTCGCCCGGGTGCTCCTCCAGCCAGTTCTCAAGCGCCTCGGACACCGCCGTCGAAACAAAGCCCTCGATCTCCGGGTTGAGCAGCTTCTCCTTGGGCTGGTTGTTGAAGGTCGGGTTCGGCAGCTTCACGCTGACGATCGCCACGAGACCCTCGCGCAGATCCTCGCCCGTCGGGACCGGGTCCTTCTCCTTCAGGATGCCCACCTTGCGGGCATAGTTGTTCAGCGCACGCGTCAGCGCGACCTTGAACCCCTGCCCGTGCGTGCCGCCATCGGTGTTGTTGATGTTGTTGGCAAATGTCAGCAGCGTCTCGTTGTACCCGTCGTGATACTGCATCGCGACTTCGCACTCAAGCAGCGAGCCCTCATCCTTCTTGATGAGGTGCACGGGACTTGCGACCGACGTCTTGCCGGTCATCATGAACTGCACATACTCCAGCAGCCCGCTGGTCGCCTTGTACGCCTCGCTGCGAATCTTCCCATCCGGCCCGACGCGCTCGTCGCGCAGACGGATCGTCACACCCGGGTTCAGGTAGCTCAGCTCGCGCAGCCGGTTCGACAGGATGCTGAAATCAAACGTCGTGTCCGGGAAGACCTCGGCATCGGGCATGAAGGTGACCTTCGTGCCGGTCTTGAACGCCGCATCCGCCGGGATCTCCCCGACAACGCTCAGCGGCAGCGTCGTCTTGCCGCGGGTGAAGCCGATGGTGTGGATCTTGCCATCGCGATACACCTCGCACTCCAGCCACTCCGACAGCGCGTTCACGCACGACACGCCCACGCCGTGCAGGCCGCCCGAGACTTTGTACGCCGAGCCCTCCTCGCCGAACTTGCCGCCCGCGTGCAGCACTGTCATCACAATCTCGACCGCGGGCTTCCCGTCGTACTGCGGGTTCTCGTGCTTCTTGGGGCCGATGGGAATGCCGCGGCCGTTATCGACGACTGAGCACGAGCCGTCCGGCAGGATCGTCACGCTCACCGTGTCGGCAAAGCCCGCCATCGCCTCATCGATGCAGTTGTCCACCGTCTCATAGACCAGGTGGTGCAGCGCACGGATGTCCGTCCCGCCGATGTACATGCCCGGCCGCTTCCGGACCGCCTCCAGACCCTCAAGGATCTTGATCTGGTCCTCGGCATAGGCCTTGCCTCCCGCGGCGGATTTCTCCCGCTGTGCACCCGCCTGCCCCCCCGCCCCCCCCGCGGCGGCCTGATCGGCCGCCTGCTCGGCGTTCCGGGCCTTCTCTTGGGATGTCGGGTCGGGCTGATTGGAGGCGGGCTTGCTGGGCATGGTGCGGTCCGCTTTCTGTGACTGCCTGAGGGATGCTGCTTCGAGGCCCGAAATGGCCCGGGTTTCCGCCCCGCCGGCGAGGCCAAAACCCGGCAAAACCTGCTTGAGAAAACAGGGTTTTGGCAAACAACGATTCTAGGCGCGCACCCGCCGTTTTTCGACCTCTGTCCGGCCTCTCCACGCACGCCCCCAAGCCCCCGAACAGGCGGGCACAGGATGCACAAAGTTTCACTCGGCCCGGCCCCGCTCCCCGCCCATAGTTCAGGAAGTCCGCACGACAAGCTTGACGGCCTGATACTTGAATGGAACTATTCTGACTGACCGGTCAGTCAGTTTTCGTGCGACCGGGGCCGGGGGAGAAGGCTGGGTTGGGGGGACGCGATGGCCAGGAAGCCCGCACAAGCCGCGAAGAAGAAGACCGCCAAGCCGGCGGCCGCTGCGCCCCCAGCCCTCCCGCGCGACCGCGCCGCCCAGCGCCGCGAGCAGATCCTCCGCTGCGCCATCCAGCGCTTCGCCGCCGAGGGGTACGACCACGCCCTCCTCGACCGCGTCGCCGGCGACACCGGCTGCGCCAAGGGAACCCTCTACAACTACTTCCAGAACAAGGACGAGGTCTTCACCGCCGCCACCGACTTTGTCATGCGCGAGCTGCTCGAACGCACGCAAGCCTCCGAGAACGACGACCCCCTGCAGCGCATCGAGGACGCGGTCCGCGGCTACCTCGGCTTCTTCGACGAGCACCCCGAGTACATCGAGCTGCTCATCCAGGAACGCGCGGGCTTCAAGACCCGTTCCAACAGCACCTACTTCCAGTACCGCAACGCCAAGGCCGCCCAGTGGCGCGACGAGTTCGCCGCCCTCATGCGGCAGGGACGCGTCCGGAAAATGCCCCCCGATCAGCCCTTCCAGCTCATCGGCGACCTGCTCTACGGAACCATCTTCACGCACCGCCTCACCGGCAACGGTACACCCCTGAGCGCACGCGCGGACGCCGTCATCGACCTGCTCCGCAACGGCCTGCTCACCGAGAACGAACGCTCCGCGGCCGCGAAACCAGCGCGAAGGCCCCCGCGCCGCCGCAACGAACAACACGAGGAGTCGAAGCATGGCAACGCCTGACACCGCGTCGGGCCGGCCCCGGCGATGGGTCCGGGGAGTCCTGCAGGCCGTGATCGCCGTCGCCCTGCTCGGCGCGGTGATCTACGCCTTCATCCGCTGGGAGAAGGGCGGCCACGCCGCGCCCCAGGCCGGTGGCCCCGCCGCCGCCGCGGGCGCAGTGCCGCCCATGCCCGTCAGCGTCATCGAGATCGCCGAGCAGCGCGTGCCGCTCATCCCCTCCTACCTCGGCCGCACCGAGGCCTCCCAGACCGTCGAGATCCGTGCACGCGTCAGCGGCTTTCTCGAGGCCCTCCAGTTCGAGGAGGGCACCGCCGTTACCACCGGCCAGCCCCTCTACCTCATCGACCCCAAGCCCTTCGAGGCCGAGCTCGCCGTCGCGAACGCCCGCGTCGTCTCCGCCGAGGCGTCCCTCGCCGCGGCCGAACGCCTCGTCGCACGCGTCGCGCGCGCCGCCCAGAAC
>JAEYUO010000027.1 GCA_023432465.1 Planctomycetota bacterium
TCTTCGCGCTCCACATCGGTCAGGTTCAAAGGTGCACGCGTGCTCATCGTTCGACTCCAGAGTACCCCGGAGTCGATACGCGCCCCCGCCCAACGCGGTTGCGCCCTCTTTCAGTTCACGACACTAGCGGCTGGCGCGTCCGCGTTTGCGGCGTCAGTCGCATACGCCACATTTACCGGATTCCGAGAACTGAACCGCGGTCTAGGCCTAGATACCAAAGTCGACCTGCCAAAGCGGTTCTTGGTAGGAGTCGACTGGTTTCGGTCCGAACCGTCTGCCCTCGACTCGCTTGCCGGGCTGCCAAATTCGGAATTGCGCATAGTTGATGGAGAGTACTTAGTCAATCGATCGCGATGTCAGCCGCGTCAGACGTTTCATCCTAAGGCTTATTGTGTATCTCGTTCGTTGGGTTCAGGACACGGCGGAACTTTAATTGTGGGCTCCGCGAACATGTCCGCCAATGGCCTACGACGTTCCATTGAACTGTCTATTTCCACACGCGGCAGTGATGTTATCCGGACATTTTATGATTGGTTCGATCAGCAATGGTCAACTGCATCGCAATGGTCGCAGATAGCTACAGCCTACAGACAGTTGTACCCAGTGGCTCGACAGAGGGCGGAGTCTGTTACCGACGATGATGACCTCGTCGATCCAAGGGTTCTACGCTTACGTTGGGTTGGAACTCCAGACCGATTGCGGCTAGTGCGTTCAGCGCAGAACCTGTGGGTGGACGTTGGAAATCTACATAATCGAATGTATCAGCAGTTGCCCGGAACTGACCTTCAGTTTTCGCAGATGACTCGTGTGTTCTTTGGCTGCGAACCGCGGATAGTTCCCGGAAACACTCCGCTGGGTGATATTCTTCTAACAATCGCGTCGGGACAAGCCAAAGTACGACCGCTTGTGTTTAACCGATCAAGTTCCATGGACCGGCTTTCCCTTCCGATTCCCGGAGAGGATGGATGGCCGTTGAGTTATGATGGCAAGACGTTGTTGTTTTCCAAAGTGGCGGGCGGCGCCTACCACGTGACGGTAGCAACCGGCAGTATGCGAGCTCAGTGGCAACGCCAAAGTGGACGATCAGGACTTGTTGTCGAAATGATGAGAGGCGCTCGTGAATGGGGGGTGTATTGAGTCATCGGCGTACGATTGCGACACCCTCGAACTCCCCGGCAAAAACCCGCTGAAAGACGCCCACGCCGCACTCGATGCCGCCGTCCTCGACGCCTACGGCTTCAGCCCCAAGATGGACCTTCTCGCCCAACTCCTCGCCCTCAACCTCGAAGTCGCGGCCAGAATCGACGCAGGCGACAAGGTCACCGCCCCCGGCGTCCCGCTCTCCTACCCCGATCCATCTGACCTGATCACCGACGACTGCATCAAGCCCTGATTGACAGTTCGTTGGCTGGACCGACGGGCGGCACAGGTCATCCATTTGCCTTGAACTGCCCCTTGCTGCGCGGCAACTTTGGGCGGACTGGCCAGCGCTCTTTCTCACCCTCGCCCCCTCGCCTCCTCGCCTCCTCCCCCTAACCCCCTTCCCCACCTCGCCTTACCGCATCCATCCACAATCCAAACAAATCACTTGACAGATCGGGTTCTGTCCGCCATACTCTTCCCGATCATGTGCCCCGACACGGCCATCCACTCCCCGCCTCCCGCCGAAGCGGCGGGCTCTTCCGCTTCCCGCCTCCTCCCCCGCGACCACGAGGAAGCCGCCGGGGCACCTGTCGAGCGAACCCGTTCCGGGTGCAGCGAGACTGAGGGGGCTCCTTCTTCATCGTCCTCGCCTGCCGCTCCGTCACCTTGTTCCTCAATCCAAAATCCGCAATCCGCAATCCAAAATCCCGCCCCGCTCCTCCTCGCCGTCGCCGCCTGCGATGCCACCGCGCCGCAGATCGCCGCCCGCTTCAACCTCACCCTCGAAGCCTACCTCGACTGGCTCAGCACCCCCGAGACCTCCCGCCGCCTCACCGCCCTCCTCGCCCAGGGCGAGTCCGTCCGCCTCAAACGCCTCGAAACCTTCCACGACAGCGCGCTCGAAACCCTCCACGAGCTCCACCAGAAAGCCGAGGAAAACGCCGACCCCGTCGAGCGCCGCCGCTCCGCCACCGCCGTGGCACGCTTCTCCGTCTTCTCCCGCGCACAGTCCTCCAACATCTCCCGCCTCTTCCGCGGCCTCTCCATCACGCCCGCCGCGAGCCCGCGCGCACGCGTGCACGCCGGCCCCGCCGCCGATGTTCCCGATGAAGCCGCTTTCCCCAATCCAAAATCCGCAATCCAAAGTCCAAGATCGACGCGCACCATCCGCCCCGCCTTCATCCTGCACTCCGCCACGCCAATCTCCCCGCCCCAGCCCGATCCCGCGCACTCCCCAGCGCAGGCCACAACCCGCCTCCTCCAGCTCCTCCAGAACTGCGATGAGCCGCGCCGCGGCCACGGACTCCGCGCACTCTTCAACCATTTCACGCCCATCTGGCAGGGCCGCGTCAAGGCAAACAACGCCGACGAGTTCGCCCGCGCCCCGATCGATGCCTACCGCACCCTCATCAACCACCGCTCCGCCGTCCTGCACTCCACCACCTTCGATGACCCTCCCCCGTGGGCAAGCGATGGCCCCATCCGCGCCCACCAGTCCTTCGATTTCGTGGATATCGACGGCCGCAACTGGCTCGCAAAGCTCCAGTTCTCGCGCAGTTCCGGCGAACCCTGGCTGATCAGCGCGGTCGAGCTCTTCCGCGGCCCCGGCCACCCGCCATCAGGCCCAGCTCCCAGCGCACACGCCCAGCACGCCGGCAATGACGCCCCGCGCAATGACCCGCTCACACCCGCAGACCTCGCGGCCGATGCCGCGCGCCTCGCCGACCTCAACCGCCCGCGCGAGCGTCCGCCCCCCACGGCTGAGGACATCGACGACGAAAGCGATGAGGATGAGGAACCCGTTCCTCCCGCGGAGATCGCCTATCCCCCCGCGCGCCTCTCCGGCTACTAGTGCCGAGTGCCTATCGCCCAGTGCCCAGTCAGAAGGAATCCGCCTCGCGGTACGCCGCGATGACGCGCTGTTCGCCGTCCTTGCCGCCCTGGCTGTTGCCGTGCTCCATCCCCAGCACACCCTTGAAGCCCTTGTTGTGGATGTGCTTGAAGACGTTCTTGTAGTTGATCTCGCCGGTGCCCGGCTCGTTGCGCCCCGGGTTGTCGCCGATCTGGAAGTACGCGATCTCATCCCAGCAGCGGTCGATGTTCTGGATCAGGTTCCCCTCGCTGGCCTGCTGGTGATAGATGTCAAACAGGATCTTCGCGCTGGGGTGCTTGGCGCCCTTCATGATCGTGTAGGCGTGGTCGGAGTAACGGACGAACAGGCCCGAGTGGTCGCGCCAGTTGAGGGGCTCGAGCACCATGATCAGCCCACTCTTTTCACACACTTCGCAGCCGCGGCGGAAGGCCTCGATGACGTTGGCGGTCTGGATGCCGTGGGGGATGTTGCGGGCCTCGGTGCCGGGAACGATGGTGCACCACTTGGCGTTGAGCCGCTTGGCGACTTCGACGGAGTCGCGCAGGTTGGCGACGAACTTGTCGAAGTGCTCCTGCTTGCCGGTGGTGAGCGACGGGTTGCCCCAGTCGATGTCCGCGCCGACGAAGACGCCCATGGTCATGTTGAGGCTGGCAAGCAGCTTGCCGCACTTGTCCTGGAAGTCCTTGGAGCGGCCGCGCATGCCGTTGTCTTCCCACGCGGTGAAGCCGTTGTCCGCGGCGAAGCGGATCTGGTCGAGGTCGTCCTTGGCGTGGTTTGAGAACGTGCCGAAGTGCGGCGCATAGGCGAGCCTGAACTTCGCGGAGGGAGCGTTGCCGATGCTGCGGACGGGTGTGGGCTGGGCCGCGCCCCCCCCCGCCGCGGCAGAAGCAGCAAGACCCGCTGCCCCGACAGCGCCGAGGGTGGTGGAGGCGGAGACAACGAAGTCGCGGCGGTTGAGGCTGTTCATTGGGGGAACTCCCGTTGGGCAAGGTGGAAGGCAAGCAGCGTACACGATGCGGGCGGAAAGCGTGTGTGGTAGACTCGGAGCGACATCCAACTGCAAGGAGCTGAGCCATGGACCGTACCGCCGCGGAAACCAATGTGATGCGTCGTCGGACGTTTTTGAAGGCCGCGGCGGGGACCGCGGCGGGCCTGGCGTTCATGCCGGCGATGAGCTATGCGCGGGTGCGTGGGGCGAACGACCGGATCGTGATGGGGATCATCGGGACCGGGGGGATGGGGACGAGCCACCTGCAAAGCCTCGTGAAGCGTCGCGAGGCGGAGAACATGCTGGTCTCGCGGGTGTGCGATGTGTATCAGCGGCGGCTGAACGCGGCGACGAAGCTGGTGCTGGAGAACGGTGGGAGCACGGAGGCGGCCGGCGGGAAGGGGCCGGGGACGATGGAGTATCGGGAGATTCTGGATGACCGGGAGGTGAACGCGGTGCTGATCGCGACACCGGACCACTGGCACGTGAAGATGGCCATCGAGGCGATGGAGAGCGGGAAAGATGTGTATGTCGAGAAGCCGCTGAGCCACACGATCGAGCAGGCTCTGGCATGCCGCGATGCGGTGAAGCGGACGAAGCGCACGCTGCAGGTGGGGCCGCAGGGGACATCGGCGGATGCGTACTTCAAGGCGCGCGAGGCGATCGGCGGGGGCCGAATCGGCAAGCCGGTGTGGAGCCAGGCAGCGTATTGCCGGAACTCGACGGGCGGGCAGTTCAACTGGCGGATTGACCCCGATGCGGGCCCGAGCGCGCCCAAGGGGAGCGATGGGTATGTCTGGTGGGAGCGGTGGCTTGGCGCGGAGCACGGACTTGCGCCGAAGATCGAATGGAACGCGGATCACTTCTTCCGGTTCCGGAAGTACTTCGCGTACAACGGCGGAGTGGCGACGGACCTGCTGTATCACCGGCTTGCGCCGCTGCTGGCGGCGATCACGGGGCCGGACGGTGAGTATCCGAAGCGCGTCGTGGCGAGCGGCGGCCGGTTCCTGGAGAAGGATGAACGTGACATCCCGGACACGTTCATGATGATGGTGGATTATCCGAGCGAGCACACGGTGGTGCTGGCATCGGTGATGACCAATGACGTGGGGCTTGACACGGTGATCCGCGGCCAGCACGCGACGATGTTCTTCAACGGTGGCTCGGACACCGGGAACAGCGGAGTGATCGCGGTGCGCGAGCAGGGCGCGTGGAAGGACGCGTTCCGGAAGAACAACGCGGACCGGCTGGGGGAGGTCGCGGAGGGACAGGCGGCGTTTGAGATCAAGGTCGAGAACCGGCGGGACCACATGGGGAACTTCTTCGATGCGATCCGTGGGAAGGCTCCGCTTGCATGCAATGTGGACCTTGGGTGCTCGACGATGGTGGCCATCAAGATGGGGGTTGAGGCGTATCGCCAGAACAAGGTGATGATGTGGGATGGAACGAGGGAAACCGCGGTGTCGGCCTGAGTGCCCACATTCGGGCCTGTCGGCGATTTGAGTCTGGCCAATATTGGCCAATTATTGGCAGGATTTGCCGGTTTTTGCTGGGGATAACTCCTTTAAGCCGGTCTGAAGGCGAGGGTTACGACCGTCATATCCCCGAAGTTCGGCAGTTCTTGCTTGACAACGGCCGTATTTCCAGTACATTGTCCCTGCCTTTTCCGGTTGCTTTGGTTTGGTGCGTGTGTCCCGCCGACGAGGCCATTTCTTGGTCTCAGGAGTGAGAGAGAGCCGCGAGAGAGACGGCTGGGACGAGAGAGCATGCGTCGAGCCAGGGTATCGGAGTGAGAGAGAGGCGAGAGAGGGCTAAGTAGTCCTCGCACCCAGCCGCGAGCTGACCGGTCGCGGCTGGGTTTGTTTTTGGAATATTGGGAAGACCCGGGCGCATGAGCGGCCGGGTTGTTGTGTTTTTGGGGGTTCAGCACTGGCAGTGGATTCCGGAGACAATCCGCGGCCAGTGGCCATATCTCCAGTGATGACCGACGACGCCCGGGACCTTGGGTTGGTCCGAGCAGCTCGGCTTGGCGACGGAATGAGCCCGGATGGGCACGAGGCCTTCGCACGGATCTACGACCGGCATGGTGCGGTTGTGCGGGCCTTGTGTCGTCAGAATGCTCCGACCGATGCCGATGCCGACGATGCGCTTCAGGAGACGTTCCTGCGCGCCTATCGGATGCTCGACCGACTGACGGATCCGGATGGACTGCGGTCATGGCTGTACGCGATCGCCCGGCTTGTCTGCTCGGAGCGGCGGCGTTCGGCCCGTCGCCGCGGCGTGCACGAGCACGGCGCGGCGGAGGAGGTCCGCACGATGACGACAACGACTGCGACGCATGGAAACTCGGCCGCGCCGGCGGGGGAGTCGCCCGGGGAGTGCGCGGCGAAGCAAGAGCGGCTGGATCTGCTCTCCAAAGCGATGGACCAGTTGCCGGACAACGAGCGGCTCGCGCTGCATCTGTATTACCTGGAGGCCGACCCGGTCGTGGCGGCATCGGTTGCGCTGGGGGTTTCGCGGAGCGGCTTCTACAAGCTGCTGACGCGTGCCCGCGAACGGCTGAGTGTCCTGATGAGTGAGGCCCACACATGAACACGAACAACACGAACATGAATCGCGACGGGCTGCCGCCACAGGATGGGGATGTGCAGGTTCCGTTTGCGCAGGGGGATGAGATGGATGTGCTGCTGCGGGAGTGGCACGGGGTGAACCGGCAGAAGGCGGCGGAGGGGCGGGACCGGCTGCTGGCGGCGCTGCGTGCAGAGGAAGCGGGGGCGAGGGCGCCTGCGCCGACGGCGATTGAGTCGAAGCCTGCGCCGGGGCTGCGGGTGGAGGGATCGGGTGCGGGCGGGTGGAAGATCTGGCGGATTGCGCCGCTGGCCGCGGCGGCGGTGCTGACGCTGGCGGTGCTTGCGCCGTTCATGTTGCCGGTGACGAAGGAGACGGCGGCGCACGCCGAACTGGCGAATCTCGTGATGTGCCCGGAGGGCGGGAAGCTGGAGGCGTACGACGCGACCGGGATTCTGCTTGGCGCGTGTGTGCTGGAACACACGGATGTGGCCGCGGAGATCAGCGGGCATGTTGCGCGGGTGACGCTGACGCAGCGGTTCAAGAATCCGCATGCCGACAAAGTCGAAGCCGTGTACACGTTCCCGATGTCGCACCGGGGCGCGGTGGACCGGATGTCGATGGCGATCGGGGACCGGGTGATCGTGGGCGAGGTGAAGGAGCGGGATGCGGCGAGGGAGATTTATGAGCAGGCGCGGAACGCGGGGCTGGTGGCGGGACTGACGGAGCAGGAGCGGCCGAACATCTTCACACAGTCGGTCGCGAACATCGAGCCGGGCGCGACGATCGCGGTGACGCTGTCGTATGTCGAGTTTGTTGAAGAAAAGGATGGGGAGTTCAGTTTCGCGTTCCCAACAGTGGTCGGGCCGCGGTACATCCCCGGCGAGCCGAAGACTGGCGATTTGCTGCCGGGTTTGCGGCCGCGGCGGGGCATTGTGCTGCAGGGACCGGCATCGTTTGAGTTCGTCGATCGCGGACCGGGGTTTGCGCGGAGCGATCGCGGTCCGGACCAGCGGCTGCTCGCGGCGGCGATCAACGGGGCGATGCCGATCATCGCGCCGGAGAAGATCGGGAATGAGGACCGCTGGGTGCGGTTCACGGTGACGTATGCGGATGGGATGAAGGAAGAGGGAATGTACTTTGACTCGCCGATCGGCACGGCGACCGTCGGGTATGTCGCGGACCGGTGGTTTGCGATCAGCTCGGCGCCGATTGCGCCGCGGCAGGATCGCGGCGAGGCGGAAGCGAACGCAGAGGCCGGCGCGGCGTTTTCGCCGGATACGGATCAGGTTCCGGATGCTTCGAAGATCACGCCGATGCCGGTGCGGCCGGGGACGCGCTCGGGGCATGACCTGTCGATCAGTGTGAAGATCCACACGGGCGGGCCGGGGCTGCTGGGGTTCGACTCGCCGCTGCACGAGATCGTGACCTCGGAGCGGACGAAGCGGACCGATGGGCTGGCGCAGAGCGCGACGGTTGTGCTCAAGAAGATGAGCGCGATCCCGAACCGGGACTTCGTGCTGTCGTGGAAGCAGACCGCCGAGGGCGTGACGGATCAGGTGTTCACGCACACGGGCAAGCACGGGAACTTTTTCGGGCTGATGCTGCGTCCGCCTGCGCGGGTCGATGATGCGATGGCGGTGCCTCGCGAGATGATCTTTGTGCTGGATACATCGGGGTCGATGAACGGATTCCCGATCGAGAAGTCGAAGGAAGTGATGGAGCGTGCGCTGGCCTCGATGCGCGAGGGTGACACGTTTAACGTGATCACGTTTGCGGGGTCCACGAATGTGCTGTGGGACAAGCCGCGGCCGGTGAATGAGGCGAACCTGGCGGAGGCGCGTGCGCTGGTGTCGCGGCAGCGCGGGGGCGGCGGGACGGAGATGATGACGGCGGTGAATGCCGCGCTGGTGCAGGCCGCGGGCGATGATGACCGCGGGGTGCGTCCGCTGCGGATCGTGGTCTTCCTGACGGATGGGTATGTCGGGAACGAGATGGCGATCATCGATGCTGTGAAGCGGAACCGCGGGACGACGCGGGTGTTCAGCTTCGGGATCGGGAACTCGGTGAACCGGTACCTGCTGGATTCGCTCGCCATCGAGGGCGGGGGCGCGGCGGAGTATGTGCTGCTGGAGTCTGAGGGGGCGGCGGCGGTCGATCGGCTGACGAAGCGGACGCGGACGCCGGTGCTGACGGACATCGCGCTGGAGTTCTCGGACAACTTGAGCGTGCTGGACATCGTGCCGCCGCTGACGAACATCCCGGACCTTTTTGATGAGACACCGGTGACGATCCTGGGGCGGTACACCGCGCCGGGCGCGGGGACGGTGACGATCCGCGGGATGACGGCGGCGGGGCCGTGGCAGCGGACGATCACGCTGTCGCTGCCGGAGACTCAGCCGGAGCACGACACGATCGCCACGATGTGGGCGCGGGCGAAGATCGAGCAGGTGAAGGGGCGCGACCTGCGGGGCGTGCAGAACGGGACGCTCGCGGCGGAACTGCGGGGCGAGATCGTGCGCCTGGGCGAGCAGTTCGGGATCATGTCGGAGTACACATCGTTTGTGGCGGTGGACAAGCTGCGCGTGACGGTTGCGGGCAAGCCGCGGCTGGTGAATGTGCCGATCGAGCTGCCCGCGGGTACGAACTTTGAAGGGTTCTTCGGTCGTGCCGTGCCAACTGGACAGGACGATGATGACCGCGCGGGGCGGAGTGTGGAACTGCTGCTGAGAGAGATCCCGGAGATTGTGCGGGTGGAGGCGGTCGCGTTGAACAACTGGGGCGAAGCGGATCGCGCAGGAGCGGAAGGCGCGAAGGCGGACAACCTGTTCCTTGCTACGCCTGCGATCGAACTGTCGGGTTCGGTCCAGACGGATAAGGCTGCGGATTTTGCACCGCCACCCGCTGCCGCGGCACCGCCTGCGCCGTCTCGAAGCGCTGCGCCTGCTCCGGCATCGCGGGGCGGTTCCAGCTTGCGGCCCGCAGTTGATGGACGGGCTTTGGAAAGCAATGCACACAGCGCCCTTCCGCAGATGCAGCCGCGGGATGCGGCGGGCTCTGAGGCGAAGAAGCCGGCGGGGTCTCGCGGTGATGAGGCTGTGCGATACTACAGCATGACTTCGCGCGACATGCCGGGCACACCGCAGGGCGAAGGAACCTCCGCGGGCCAAAGGCCTGAACCCGTACGGCGCGAGCTCCGGCAGGGGTTGATTCCACACTCTCGCAGTGCGACGACGGGTGAGTCGCAGGAGCGTCTGCGGCTCGGAAGTGATCTCGACGGCCGCGCGCAGCAGTTCGGCGGGTTTGAATCGAGCCCCGCCGAGGCGGTGCTGGGCTTGCCGGTTGCCGTAACGGTCGCCGAGCCTGCGCGGCAGAACCAGGTGCAGCTGGTTGTTCCGGCGCAGCAGGTTGCGCGGCGGATCGGTCAACTCGCGGCAGAGAACCGGACGGAGCAGGCGCGGGGGCTTGTGAACGAACTGACCAAGGCGGCGCCCAGCTATGAAGTCGGTCGCGGCATGTGGATGGCGATGAACCAGACCAAGGCGCCCGAGGCGGAACAGAACCGGCAGGTGGTTGCGCTGGCGCAGCAGGCAACAGAAGAGTTGCAGGCCGCGGCGCGGCTGATGGAGCTGCACCGCAAGCTCGATGAGCGGCTGTGGATCTTCGCGACGGGCGAGGGCGTGTTGCCCAGCGCGGGGATGGATGCGAGCGCGGATATGGCCTCGTGCAGCAACATGGTCGATCCGAAGTCGCGGCAGATCGCAGCGCAGGCGGGTGTGGAGTTCCGGGAGCTTGCGAGTGGCGCTCGCGGGTTTGGAGACGGGGTACGTGTGCCGATGGCGGCAGAGACGCTTGAGCAGGGCGTGGTGGTGACGGTGCTGGTGACCTCGACGGAGCCGGCGGTGCTGGAGCAACTGCGTGCCGCGGGCATGATCGTGGAGGATGTGCAGGCGAAGGCGCGGGTGGTCGTCGGCGTGGTGCCGGTGGGCCGGCTGGCGGAGTTTGCGCTGCTGGAGTGCGTGAGGCGGGTGGAGGCGACGGCCGAGTGAGTGGGTGCTGCGGCAAGGCGGGTACGCAGAGGCCGCGGAAAGGCAAGGAAGAGATTTGCCGCAGATGAACGCGGATGAACGCGGATCAGAAGGGAAGCAAAGGCCGGCCACGGATGACGCGGATGGGCGCAGATACAAAGTCGGAAGAGCAAGAGAGAGGGAGTGAGGCGAGAGAGAGCTTCTGGAACGTGGGGTTGCGCTGCATCGTCGATCAGAAGTTCGATCGCACGGCGCGAGTGAGCGAACGCAGCGGAGACCGGCGCTTCACAAGACGGAGATGAAGCAGGAAAGGCAAGTTGCCCCCTCCCCCGCCTTCGGCGGGACGTCCCCCTGGTGGGGGAGGAGCCTCAAGGCAGATTGATCGGCCGCATGCCCTCGGGGACGGCCATGAGCCAGGTGAGTCCCATCTCGATAAGCGGCTTGCAGAGGATGACGAGCAGGGTTGCGCCGGCGAGGTAGGGGCCGAAGGGCATGGCGCGGGGTGCGCCGCCCGTTCTGACCATTGAGACGATGACCCAGAAGAGGCCGACGACCGCCGCGAGCGGGAAGGCGAGGGCGGCATCGACCCAGCCGAGGCATGCGCCGACGGCGGCGAGCAGGTGGACATCGCCGAGGCCCATGGCCTCCTTGCCGAAGCCGAGTGAACCGAGGATGCGGACGGCCCAGACGATGGCACCGGCGATGAGATAGCCCTGGAGGACGCCGCCGAGCACCATGATCCACATCGCGGGCGGAGTTGGGCGAGGCGCGAGCCAGAGCTGGAAGAGCCAGCCGCCCAGGAACGCGAGGGCGATCGGCGGGGCGAGGAAGAGGATCTCCTTGAGCATCTCGCGGCGGGCATGGGGGTACTGGATCCACATGTCGGGCGGGAGATCGCCGGGCTGGGAATCGGGGTGCGGCAGGCCGCGCTCCATCATGCGGATGGTGATGGCGTAGACGATGGGCAGGGCGAGGAGGCCGAGGAGGAAGCCGGTCCATTGCGGCAGGCCCGCGGCGGGAGCGAAGCTGCGGCCCGCTGCGGTGAGGATGACCATGATCGCGAAGGCGAAGCTGGCGGCGCGGACACTCCGCCAAGTGGAGCCGAGGTCGGCATTGGGGGATGTGGGGGCGGGGATTTCGGATTTTGGATTTTGGATTTTGGATTGCGGAGGAGGCGACAGCGAGGCAGAAGGCGAAGGCAGAGGAGAGGGAGGAGAGGCGGAAGGAAAGGCAGGAGCCCCCTCCTCGGCCCCCCCCGCCTGCGGCCGGACCTCCCCCTTGGGGGAGGTTGAAGAAGCAGAGGCTTTGGCTTGTGCGTCAGCCTTGGCCTGGGCGATGGCGTGCTCTTCCCACTGCTGGTAGTCGGCGAAGGAGCGCGGGATGAGGTTGTACTTCATCAGGAGGTTGCTGATGACCAGTCCAAGTGTGGCGAAGAGGGATGCGCCAAGCCACCATGATGCCGCGCCGGACATCGTGTTGCCCGAGGGTGACCAGCCTGGCAAAGGAATCGCCCAGCTTGTCCCGGGGGCGGTGCGCGGAAGGCCATGGCCCTGCCAAGAGAGGTATGCGGCGTAGCCGACATGGAAGATCAGCGCGGTGGCGGTGGCGAACCAGGGGATCTCGAGAGGGATGGTGAAGGTCTTGGCATCGACAATGGTCATCGCGACGAGCGAGCCCAGGAGGACGAGCAGGACGATGAAGATCGGCCAGGTGGATCGCGGCCAGGCGTCGGAGGCATCGGAGCGGGCCCACTCGGGGCTGATTGCGCCCCAGTTGATGCCGAGGAAGTCGGCATTGACGGGTACGGTGTAATAGAGGAGGAAGAAGGCGGAGAAGAGGAGGGCGACGAAGAGCTCGACGAGTGGGTACTCGGGGCTGATGGAGGATTTGCAGAAGCGGCACCGGCCGCGGAGGAAGAGCCAGCCGAAGATGGGGATGTTCTCGCGCCAGGTGAGGCGGGTATCGCAGGCGGGGCAGCGCGAGGGCGGGGTGACCACGCTCATGCCGAGAGGCAGGCGGTAGACGAGGACGTTGGTGAGCGAGCCGACGCACGCACCGATGGCGAAGATGAAGAGGACCCACATCGACTGGGCGGCAAGCATGTAGAGTTGATAGCTGGGCATGGTGGGAGCGTGCGGACGTTGCGGGGCCGGGGGAGCGTGGCCGCCGCGGCGTCTAGTGCTCGCCTGCGTCGCCACCCGAGGGATCGTTATCGGCCTGTTCGAGCCGCTTCGTGAGGTCTTCGACCTGTTGCTGGGCTCGGCCGAGGCGTGCACGGCACTGATTGATGAGGATCACACCGCGTTCGTACTGAGCGAGGGCATCTTCGAGGCCGATCTCTCCGCCCTCGATGCGCTCGACGATGGCCTCGATCTCGGCCATGGCCTTCTCGAAATCGGGCTCGGCGGAGGCGGGAGGTTTGGCCTTGGCTGCGCTCAAGGATCGGGCTCCTGGGAGGCGGGGGGAATCAGACGGTGCGGCCGCCGACGGTGAGGGGGACCGCGCCGTAGAGCTCCTGGGTGATCTCGTGGTGGCCGACGCGGATGCGTTTGGAATCGGGGTCGATTCCCTGCTCACGCATCAGACGCTTGAGTGTCGCGGGGAGGCCGAACTCGACATCTTCGTCATAGACATCGCGCTGCTCGATCGTGCCGCCGTAGCGGTCGAGGAGCGTCTTGCAGAGCTGGGCGACGAGGTCCTCGGGGGCGGAGGCTCCGGCGGTGATGAGGACGGTCTCATCGCCGTTGTTCTTGAACCAGATGTCCTGGAGCTCAGAGACATCGTCGAGGAGATAGGCGGGAACGCCGACGTTGTTTGAAATCTCCGTCAGGCGGACGGAGTTGGAGGAGTTCTTGGAGCCGACGACGAGCACGAGGTCGCACTCGGGGGCGATCTGCCGGACCGCGGCCTGGCGGTTGGTGGTGGCGTAGCAGATGTCGCTGCTGGGTGGTTCCTTGATGCCGGGGAAGGCGGCCTTGAGGGCGTTGATGATGACGCCGGCATCGTCGGTCGAGAGGGTCGTCTGGGTGAGGTAGACGATCTTTTTGGGATCGCGGATCTTGAGGTTGGGAATGTCGCTGGGGGACTCGACGACCTGGATAGCGTCCGGGGCTTCGCCGCGGGTGCCGACGACTTCCTGGTGCGAGGTGTGGCCGACGAGGAGGATGTCATATCCCTGGCGGGCGTAGCGGATGGCCTCGGAGTGGACCTTGGTGACGAGGGGGCAGGTGGCATCGACGGTGGTGAAGCGTCGGGCCTTGGCGAGCTCGCGCACGGCGGGGGAGATGCCGTGTGCGGAGAAGACGACGATGGAGCCTTCGGGGACCTCCGAGAGGTCCTCCACGAACTGCACGCCGCGATGAATGAACCGGTTCACGACGTGCTTGTTGTGCACGATTTCGTGGTAGACGTAGATGGTCTTGTCCGGGCAGAGCCGGAGGACCTGGTCAACGACATCGATGGCCATGTGAACGCCCGCGCAGAAGCCGCGGGGATTGGCGAGGAGGATCCGCATGGGGCCATCGTAGAGGGCTTGCGGAGACGGGGTGAGGGTGGGCCGGGGCGGGTTTGGGGCCGCGTACGCTTGGCGGATGGCCGCGACCGATGTGCAACATGCTGAGCCGACTCTCGCGGGGGATGCCCCGCGACTGGACCCGCGGCGGTCGGTGATGGAGCTGCTGCCGGTGGTCGGGCCGGAGGCTCCGGAGTTCACCCCCCCCACTGCCGCGGAGGCCGTGGAATACTGCCGCGGCTTGGCGACGAGCCACTATGAGAACTTCAGTGTTTTGACGTCGCTGGTGCCGGTGGGGCTGCGGGACGACTTCGCGGCGGTGTATGCGTTTTGCCGGTGGGCGGATGACCTTGGGGATGAGACGGGGAGCGATGAGGCAGCGAGGGCGCGGTCGGTCGAGTTGTTGGAATGGTGGAAGCACGAAACGGTGGCGTGCTTCGGCGGCGGGGAGGTTCGGCACCCGGTGTTTGTCGCGCTTCGCGAGACGGCGCGGCGGCACGCGGGGCACGGGCTGAGCGCGCGGCCGTTTCTGGATCTGATCGATGCCTTTGAGCAGGACCAGCGTGTGCGGGCGTATGAGACGTGGGAGCAGTGTGTTGACTATTGCACGCGGAGCGCGAACCCGGTGGGACGGATCGTGCTGATGCTGGCGGGGTATGCGCCGCCGGAAATGGACAGCGCGAATGCGGAGCGGTTTGCGATGAGCGATGCGACGTGCACCGCGCTGCAACTGATCAACTTCTGGCAGGATGTGCGGCGGGATTTGGTTGAGCGGGACCGGGTGTACCTGCCGTCGAAGGACACGGGCATTTCGCCCGAGTTGCTGCGGGAGTGGCTGGACCGGGGAGATGATGCGCACGCGCGGGTGCGGTACATCCGGGCGGTGCGGCCGCTGGTTGAACGCACGCAGACACTGTTCGAGCAGGGTCGGCCCTTACCGGGGCGTCTGGATGCGGGGATCGCGCCTGTTGTCTGGCTGTTTGGTGCGGGGGGCGAGGCTATCGTCCATGCTGTCGAGCGGATGGGGTGCGCGACGCTGTGGCGGCGGCCTCGATTGGGTAAGCTGACGAAGGCGGGCTTGGTCGCCCGGGCGTGGATGATGTCGCGGCGGGGATCAAGGCATTTGAAGTCGGGCGCATGAGCACCACGATCTCCATCCAGGCCGAGACGCCGACGACGTGCGAGGGGATCGCTGCGCTCGCGGGCGTTCCGAGCGATTCGCTGGTGGCGGCGTATGCACACTGCGCGCAGGTGGTGCGGACTCGGGCGCGGAACTTTTACTATGGGTTGCGGCTGACGCCGGAGCCGCGGCGCTCGGCGATCTATTCAATCTATGCGTGGATGCGGGCGGCGGATGACATCGCGGATTCACACGCGCCGGTTGACGAGCGTCGGGCGATGCTGAGGACGTTTGCCGAGCAGACGGAGGCATTGCTGCATGGCGTTGCGCCGGGCGGGGATGACCCGCTTTGGATCGCGCTGGGGGCGACGATCGCCAGCTTCCGTGTGCCATCAAATGTGTTCCGGGACATGATCGCGGGGCTTGAGGATGACCTTGCTGCACGGCCGATCCTGACCGATACGGACCTGGATCGGTATTGCTATCGGGTGGCCTCGACGGCGGGTCTGGCGTGCCTGGCGATTTGGGGATTGCGTCCCGGCACGGATGCGGATGAGGCGGAGAAACTGGCCGTGCACCGGGGGCAGGCGTTCCAGCGGACGAACATTCTGCGGGACTTCGCGCAGGACTTTGATGATGTGCCGAGCCGGGTGTACATCCCGGCGGCGGCGTTCTCGCGGCATGGCGTGACGCCGGAGGATCTGCGTGCGTGGCGGAACGAGGATCGCTGCCGGGCGTTGATCGCGGAGCAGGCGGCGACCGCGCGGGGGCACTACGACGCATCGGCCGCGCTGGAGTCGATGGTCGCGGCGGATTGCGCCCCGACGCTGTGGGCAATGACGAGGATCTACTCGGGGCTGCTGGAGATCATTGAGAGCGATCCGGCGCGGATCGTGAGCAGGCAGCGCGTGCGTCTGAGCGGGCCGGGGAAGGCGGCGATCGCGATCCGCGCGGCGTGGGGCGCGCGGCGGGGGTGGTGGCGGGCGTGAGTGGCGCGGCATCGAGCGTGCTGATCGTGGGCGGCGGGATCGCGGGGCTTGCCGCGGCGATCCGGCTGGCGGAGCGCGGCGTGAAGGTCACGCTGCTGGAGACGCGGCGGAAACTCGGCGGGCGGGCGACATCGTTCAAGGATGTGCGGAGCGAGCGCGTGCTGGACAACTGCCAGCACGTGGTGCTGGGGTGCTGCACGAACTATCTGGATTTTCTGGGGCGGCTGGGCGCGGCGGAGAAGATCCGCTGGCATGATGAGCAGTACTGGATCGAGGCGGGCGGGCGGGTGAGCGTGATCCGGCCGGGGCCGCTGCCGACCCCGGCACACTTCGGCATCTCGATGCTGACAACGTCGCTGCTGTCGCTGAGGGAATCGAACGCGCTGGGCCTGTGCTGCGCGGCGATCCTGCGGACCGATCGCGCGAAGTGGGATGACCGGACATTCGGGGAGTTTCTTCGCTCGCACGGGCAGAGCGAGCGGGTGATCAACCGGTTCTGGGCACCGGTGGTGGTGAGTGCGTGCAACATGGAGGTCGGCAAGGTCTCGGCCGCGAGCGCGCTGCACGTGTTTCAGGAGGGGTTCCTGGCGAACCGTGATGCCGCGAAGATCGGCGTGCCGAGCGTGCCGCTGGTGGAGCTGTATGACCGCGCGGAGGAGTTGATCGTCGCGGCGGGCGGTCGCGTGGCGATGGGCGCGGGTGTGGAGCGTCTGGATGCGCGGTCGGCGACGACCACCAGCGGGGAGCGACACGAGGCGGATGCGGTCATCTGCGCGGTGCCGGTGGAGCGAGTGAACCGGGTGGTGGATGCGGAGGCTCGGGCGAGCGACCCGCGGTTTGCGCCGCTCGATCGGTTCACGCACAGCCCAATCCTGGGTGTGCATCTGGAGTTTGACCGGAACGTGATGGGCACGATGCCGCACTGCGTGCTGGTGGAGCGGGCGACGCAGTGGATCTTCCGGAAGAACGTTGAGGGGACGTATGTGCACGCGGTGATCAGCGCAGCGGATGCGTGGGTGGGGCTGGATGAAGACGAGATTGCCCGGCGCGTGGTGGCGGACATGCACGCGTGCATGCCGGGATCGCGCGATGCGAAGCTGGCGCGGGCGCGGGCGGTAAAGGAAAAGCTGGCGACGTTTGCGCCGGTGCCGGGGCTGAACGCGATGCGGCCCGGGCCGACTGGGCCGAGCGGCATCGTGCTGGCGGGGGATTACTCCGACACCGGATGGCCGGCGACGATGGAGGGCGCAGCGCGGAGCGGGTATGCCGCTGCGGCGGCGGTGCTGGGCATGCCGCGGACGGAGGTGGTGGTGAAGTCGCTGCCGATCGCGGTGTTGTCGAGATTGCTGGGTTTAAGAGATTGAGACACGGAGGCGCACGGGGGCACACGGAGGAAGAACAGAGAAAAGCGGCCACGGATGGGCACGGAAGGAAACGGATCGGAGTGAAGGCGAGCCACAGATCGGCCCAGATGAGCCCAGATGGGAAGAGGCCTAGGAAGGGGCCGCGGATCAACGCGGATGAACGCGGATCTGAAAAGAGGAACGCTGTGGAGTCTTCTCGGAAGGTGAACGAAAACGGCTCGGGGCGGTACAAGGCGGACTGATAGGCTCTGTTGGAAGACGACTTGCCGGGTTCGGGGATTGGAGCGATTCATGAAGACTGATGCGAGGCATGTGATGGGGTTGAGCGTGATGGTGCTGGCAGTCGGGACGGCGATGAGCGCGTTTGCGTTCCAGCCGGCAGCCGCCCCCCCCGCCCCCCCGGTCGCCCCCCCCGCC